>JAYUTD010000499.1:0-7728 GCA_043755305.1 Saprospiraceae bacterium | reverse complement strand
GGCCATTCTTGCAGCAATCCTCGCACCATTGGCAGTTGTAGAATTACAGGTATCTATGGCTGCCAAAAATATGGCACCGTCTTCACTATTGAATCCCGGATTCAATTCTACATATCTGCCACCAATAAAACTTGTGCCTTGATTGGCAGCTACCTGACTCATAGATTGTACATGCATAATGGCACTGTAGTTGGTTGGGTAGACCATGCTATCCCCTAAAATGACAACACTATTAACACATAAGTTTTCTGCAATAGGAATCCCTAAACACTCGCATTGGTCATTGTACTTGTCATCGATGGTAGTGACATTTTTATCATTGCATGGAGTCCCCTGGTCCGGGCAATAAACAGCCTTTAGAGAAATTTTGCCAATGCCGCGGCAGCTGTTGCCTGCATCTAATGAAGTAATTAAGACATATCTGGCAGTCAGGCTTTGAAAGTCAGGTCCTATAAAACCGCCATAGCCACCTTCGCCGGATGCCAAAGGCCAGTTATAGACCCCATAATTTGACCAGGAAATACCATCTTCTGAATAATCAATAGCCACGTTTTGCATACCTAATGATGTTTTGTTGGGAACATTGTAGTTCCAAATGTGTGATGTCAATAGTCGGTGCTTTTGACCAAGATCATATTTAATCCAATGGCTCAAAGGTCTAATAGGATTAGGGTTGACCGTCTTTGTACAGCTTAGCCAATTGTTGTCTTCTCTATTGTCCAATAGGTCGGTAACATTGCATTTTTCAAAAGGAACATAGGATGCCAATGGATTGTTGCAGCCTGCACCAACGCACGGTGTACCCACACAGGTACAATTGTTATTGTACACATCATTGTTGGTAAATATATTGCCATCGTCGCAAACTGCTCCTTGTGGCATACAAGCCAAAGTGCATTCATAGTTATACAAATAAACATCTGACAATCGCTTCCACACACCAGTTTGTCCAAATGGGGTCTGCCAAAAAACCCCGAAATGAGCACTGCCGCTGCTTTGTTTTGTGTTCAATTCGATGTAGTAATATTTTGTTGCATCTAGATAAATAAAGCTTGTGCTCTGCCATTGGTACTTGTCATACTGAGTTGGATTGGAATAGCCACTCACAAGGCACTGATGGGCTTGTTTATTAGCGGGGTCTTCGTCTGAGCTAATATAGAGCACTGTTTGATCATCGCCTGTAACATTGAATTTATATAAACCTGAAACTGGCACATTCAGGTATGCTTGTGTCAATCGACCGTGATTGGTTGTCGTCGTAATAGGCTTGCCAAACAAAGGCAAGACTTCACTAAAAGATGGCATTGCGGGGTAAGCAGGATTGATGTATAAGTCATTGAGCTCAGATCCGGTGATATTGTCATAACGGTAATTTTCAAGAAGCGATCTTGGGCCTATGCATGAATTGGTAGTAGGTCTTTTACCAAAACAATTACAATTGCCATCTTGTACGTCATTTGTTGTGGCATTATTGCCATCGTTGCATGGAGTACCTTTGACAGGGCACTCGGCAGGAAGGCATCCTATATTTTTTAAAAAGCCAGCAGTGATAGGCTTCCAATTATTGATATCTACAAATGGTGCTTTCCAGTATAAATTGGCATAATCGCTGCCTGTTCCATCCACATATAAAATTTCAAAATAATAGTTGACTCCGGTTTGTAAATATATTTTTACTGACGTCTGTGTGGGATATTTAGTATATTCTTCCGCACCGGTGTTGATGTTAGTAAAGGCACGTAAAATTTTATTTGCCGGATTTTCATTGGTACTCAAATAAAACCTTGCTTGTTCATTACCTGTAATATTGAAGGTAACTGAGTCTGACTGTGCCACGTAGATAAAGCCACGCATCATGGCACCCATGGCATTGTCATAGTTGACCACAGACTTGCTGCTGTACAATGTCTTTGTCTCATAAGGATGGTCAGGAAAATCAGGCCAAGATAACAGTTCAGTGATTTCATCATCATATAAGCCTCGGTACTCTTGCCAAGTAATCTGTCCCGCAGCACCTACACATGGTGTCTGACCAAAGGATGAAATAGTAATCGCGGATATGATAATCGTGTATATTATTTTTTGCATCATTGCTACATCATTATTTGGTTTATTAAAACATACCTATTGGCATATAGGCGGAAGGCAATGGTGCCGGACAGCCTGAGGTAGAATAAAAGTTGCACAGATTGGGTAGGATGTAATCTAAGTCATTGGGCGATACCCCAAACCACAAGGCCAGCTCAGCATAAAATTCATCCACAGATGTGGTAGGAAGGATTAAACCCCGATTGGATAAATTGAGGTTTGAAGTAAGACTCAGAGAAGGATAATTGCCAAATATATTGCCACCATTGATAGGGCCACCCATGATCATGGAATTGCCGCCCCAGGCATGGTCTGAGCCATTGCCATTGGAGGTCAGCGTTCGTGCAAAATCAGAGATAGTAAAAGTTACCACCTTGTCCTGCATGCCCAATTCTGTCATGGCATTATTAAATTCATTCATGGCATTGTTCACTATAGGCAACATGATGTTTTGATTTGTCAATACATCGTCATGGTGATCCCAGCCTCCAAATGTCACAAAAAATGTCTGTCTATGTGCCCCTAAAAAACTCCTTACTTTGATCAGTTCTGCCACTTTTTTCAAGTCATTGGATAGATTGGTCGCTGAAAAAGTAGTGGTAAGCGGCACAAGATTGGACAACGCTACTTTGTAAATTTCCAAACTTTCAGAAGTAGATTTGTTCAACTGGCCTATTGTCTGATGAAAGAGGTTGGCGTATTGCTGCGTAGCTAGGCCATCGATTGCATCATTTTTTTTGTCATTGAGAAAGCCTGCATTGGACAAGCTGGATGAATAATCGGTATATCCAATGGTAGCTGCTGTACTTGAATTGCTGATAGAAAATTCATTGGTTTCGTTTCCAGACTGCCACCTATTTTTTCCTGCCAAAGAAATATTCATTGACGCTTCTGGGATAGTATTGAGGTCGTGCAGAATGTCAGCCATTCGACCTGCGACGCCTACAGCGCTTCTGCTCTGAGGTACAGAAGTCTGCCACTGCATGATCTGATCTGAGTGGCTATACAAGCCTAGCGGAATTTTTTTTGTGCCGGAATTATATTCTGTTTTATTAGCAATAGGCTGAATGAGGGTACCTATATTGGATACAAAAGAGAGCTGATTGGTATTGAACAAGTTTTGTACCGCTGACAATCCGGCATGCACCGAAAATGTGCGGCCATTGTTGTTGTAATTGAGGGGTAGCAATTGCGCTGGTGTGGCACTGTTGCTTAGGGCAAGTGAACCTCTTGTAGTTACGTATTGGGCATACTCGCTGGTCTCCGTAGGCACTAGAAAATTGAAACTATCTGCACCACCTGCCAGCAATATACATACCATCGCTTTGTAATCATTTGGATTGTTGATGACATGCGGTCTTGTAGCGGCAGCATTGAACATGCCCATATTGATAATGCTATTGTATAAGGTCATAGACCCAAGGGCAGCACAGGATGCTTCTCCTAAAAATGCTCTTCTCGATATACTTCTTTTACTCATTTTCTATCTATTTATAAGGTATTCTGGTGATGACATGATAAGGTAGATGCCCAGTTTTACTCGTTCTCTCTTTTCTGCAGTAGTTGTCGCCGGCCATTCGATCAATACATTTTTGATGGTATTCAATGATGGTTGTGTAAGTCTTCCTTGAGCCAGCAGTAAATTCAATCTGTCCAGTAAGATGTGCAATTGATTGTTGTCACCCAAAAGCACTTCATCATTGAGGTCTATGGTAGAAATCTCGTTGGTATAAGTCAAATCATCTTCTGGTGTATAGAGATCGTATTCGTCAGCCACATTTTCCTGCACTACAAATCTATACAAACTATTGATATAGCCTTGGATGGTCTGGGCATTGGTAATCTGAAATTCCGGGGCTACAAGATTGGCTTGCTCTATACTGCCGATGGGCTGGTAATCTTGTTGGAAAAAATTGAACACACTCGGTGAAGTCAATGGTTTTTGCTGTACAAATCTATACACGTAGTCCATGTCATTTCTATAATTGCCGCTCAAGGTACTCGCATCAAAAGCTTTGTTGATCTGCACATACCTTACAAAGGGTTCTCTTAATGCCCCGAAATCCACTTCATTGCCACTATTGCATGATTTCGCTTCAGGATCAAGCAATATGGCTTTTATAATGGACTTCATATCGCCTCGCACACCTAATCCGTTATTGACAAATACAGTGGCGACTCGATTAACAAAAGCAGGCGAAGGATTTGAAGTGACCAATCGCTGAATCAAAAATTTAGAAACAAATGGCGCAATATTGGGGTGATTGAAAAGATTCGTGATGGCATCTTGTATGTCAGCAATGCCATCTACAGGATTTCTATCGGGTACTACAAATCCATTGAGTAAATTCTTGACTCCTGGCTCATGTGAAGTATTGAAAATAATCATCGGTAAGGTATAGCTTGTGTCATTGGCCGCACCTCTATTAAATAAAGTCCTGTCACCCCATGATAAGCCTGTGAATACCTTGGCAAACTCGCCAATGTCTGCATTGTTATAGGTCTGTATTGGCTGACCACTTGCATTCAACATAAGTGTGCCATTCATATTTAATTTGGAAGTGCCTATGGTGAATAACTGCATAAACTCCCGGGCATAATTCTCATCGGGAAATTGATTGGTCGCAGGATTGGACTTGGGATTGTTGAGGTAAGTGAGGTATACACCCATTGATGGGTGAAAGGTGACTCCTGTCATGATGTCTTTGTAATTGTTAAATGCATTGCTTAGCAGTACATCATAGTAACTGGACAAGGCATAGGAATTGCCCCCAAATGTCGATTTATCAGAAATGACAAAAAGCTCGCTTAAGGCCAGAGCTACCTTTTGTCTCAGTACATCTTTAGACGACATATGGTATTGCCACCAGGCATACGACCAAAAGCGGTATATCTGACCAGCGGCAGGATTGTTTGTGGCCGCTTTTACAAAATTGTGGTAAGCCTTCACTTTGTTTTTCAATGTAAAAGGGATGGGTTTTACAAATTGGGTATCAATCCAGTCTTCAATGCCCATCGTACTTGCGGCCTGAATGTCTTCAAAATTGTAGCCCAGAGTTGCTTGCCCCAAAAACCTGGATGCGGCATTGAGATTGGGCAAATAGCCATCCTGATTGAGGGTGTTTTCCGGTTTGGAATTGCTGCTACTACTCGTAGTTGCCATAACTCCACTATACTCACCAAAACCTATGGTGACCGTATCTGGCTGTGCATAGACTATAGCATTAATGTATAAAAATAATAAAACAAGTACAGCTCGCCTCATGGTGTCAATATGAAATGGTTGAAATAATAAAAAATGGAATTACTTCCTTTGCTCTAATACAGTAATTCTCTTTCTCAAAGCTTCATTGTCTTCCTGAAGTCTGATGGTGTGCTGCCACAACCATTCAATTTGAGCCAACAACTTTGCATCCATGGCGGTCACATCGTAACCCGACTTTACCAAATCTGCTGCAGAAGGCATAGCCGGCAAGTGACTGTCGGCTACAATAGACTGCTTAACTTCAGCTATAGTAGGTGTCTTGTCAAAAGCATCGTCCGACCAATCTGCCGTATTTTTGAGGGATACTTTGACTTTCTCGGTAAGTATGCCGTGCTGCACGTAGAGATTGTAATTGCCTGGCGTAGTGATCTGTGAGGTGTCACCGATGACAACTTTGCCGGTAGTCTTAAGGAGCATAATTTCCTGGGCGTGGGTATAGATTGCTGAAAAAGCGAGACAAACAATTAGGAAAGATCTTATCATGGTACAATTGATTTTATTGGTACATATATAATAATACGTAAAGATAATAAAAAGTCCTAATATATTAGAGAATTTTTTAATGTGTAAATTAATTTTTTTTAAAGACTCGAAGTTTTGCTTGCTGAATGTCAGTTTTCGAAAAATGTTTTGTGCTTTGAATTGTACTTTAATAGAGAAATAACCATGAAATAAAAAAATAATTTTAGGGGTAATTCCCTCAGCCCTTTTTGTCAAGGCAATGGATCAATTTCAATAAACTGAAAATACCATAATCAATAAATTGTCACACACTGACACAAAAATCTACCATTAAAACATTCAGTAACTGGTAGCATGATTATATTAAAACAGGCTTTCTTCAGAAATAATTACATATCTTTGCACTCTGAATTTAAAAAACAAACAATGTCTACAACAAAACTAATCATCAACAACAACGGTTCTATAAAAATAGAAGGCGATTTTCAGATATGCGATATGGAAGGAAAAGAATATGGTCTTGGGGGCAGAACCGCATTAGGGCTATGCAGATGTGGCCTGTCCAAGAATAAACCATTTTGCGATGGTAGCCACAGAGAGGGCTTTGAGCATAAGTCAGAGGCATTTGATTTGCCAGAAAAGAAAGGCTAGTGGTTTTAGTTTTTTGAATGGCTTTGAGGCTTTAATGTTCAATTAAACAAGATTAAACTCCACCATTTTTCAATGTATTATATTAACAAGACCTTTGGAGCTTTTTAGACGCCTAAGCTTGATACTACAAAAGAAAAAGTTCGTAGATAAATAACTTGTACATAGTGCAATAATTGATCGCTCAAACATAAAATTATAAATTTAATTATTCATGAGTCATGTGCATATTTGTACTTGCTGTGACAATGCTATTAATCTCCTGCTGTGTTAAATCTTCAACTTGAGTTGGTCTAAAGTCTAAAGATGGATTTCACCCCTTTGGATTTAATCCTCCGTGGCAAATCCAACTTCAACCAAATATTATTTTGACCTCCATAACTTCTCATCTCCTTATCTTTTTTAGCCACTGAATACCCAGTCTCATCTCAAGAATGTCTGAGTATCTCGAAGAGCATACGGTGGACTTGTATTTCCTGGATCATACTGTAGGTCAAAAAATCGTCATCAATGGGGAGAAGCGGCGAAATGTATTTTTGGTAATAAAAGAAATATTGCACAATGCAGTAAAATATTCGGGTGCAAAGGCCATAGAGATAAAAGTAGAGAAAGTGGATTCATTGACCATTGTTTTAACTGAAATTGGCTGCCGTGGATTTGACCATGAAGCGTTGAAAGATAAGGGTAATGGGCTATACAATATGGAAAAAAGGATGCTGGGCATAGGTCGGATTGAATTTCAGCAATTGAAAGATGGTATGCAAATTATTATTAGCATCGAGGTATAAAAAAATGATAGCTGCCAGGTTTCATCGCATGGTAAAACCAGACAGCTATCAAATTTAAATCTTCTTTAATCGTAATCATTTAGGTCTTAAGGACAGTGTAGAATTTTCGTCATAATTTTTGCTTTTTAAAAGGCAAAAATTTCGCCAAAAATATGAACTCGATATTTCATAACGATGGCCTTCGACCATCGTTATGAAATATCGCCCTTTCAGGGCTGACCTAAATAGTTACCTTTAATCAGTGATATCTACCAATTCCCAAAGCTCTTGAGAAACCATATCTCTCAGCTCATTCAACTTTGTATTTAAATTGGCTATATCATCCTTAGGAAATACTTTTTTATACTCATCCGCCATACCTGTTTTTCCACTTGCCCATGACAGTGCCTGGTCCATTGTAGAAAAGGTAAAGGAAACGGTATAGTCACTTTCACCGCCTATATTGGTAGCGTAGGTGCGTTTCCAGACATTGTATCC
>JAYUTD010000498.1:0-7746 GCA_043755305.1 Saprospiraceae bacterium | reverse complement strand
TCGGAAACCGTCAGTTCACCTCTTCCAGGATTGTAACCAAAGGCAAGAAATTTTTCAAATATGGTAGAATTGATATCAGGGCTGCACTTCCAAAAGGCAAAGGACTATGGCCTGCATTATGGATGCTAGGCTCCAACATTGATGCTGTTTCATGGCCTTCATGTGGTGAAATAGATATAATGGAATTGGCCGGAGACTTGCCAAACAGAGTAGTAGGTACTGTTCATTTTGGTACTTCAGTAGCCGATCACCAATACAAAGGAAACCCAAAATACCTTTCCGGCAATGATGACTTCAACGCTGCATTTCATGTCTTTACACTCAATTGGGAAGTGGATAAATTGGAATTTTTTGTCGATGATCAACTTTTTTATACCGTTACTCCTGCAACGCTAAATGGAGCAACTTACCCTTTTAATAAAAACTTCTTCTTTATATTTAACGTAGCTGTTGGCGGCACTTTTCCGGGCGATCCGGATGCATCCACACCGTTCCCGCAAAGTATGATTGTAGATTATGTAAGGGTATTCAAAAAAGGATAAAATAGGTAAATACAATTTTTAATACATTGGACAAGGTTCTTCTCACCATGGAGAAATAGAAGGCTGCACTTCTTTTTACGAGTATTAGTTTAAGCTATTTTAAATAAAAGTGTATATTAGCCTGCATTTAATATACATCAATGAATATCGCCATTCTGGTCTTTTGTATTTTGCTTCAGGTTTATTTGACAACCAAAAAGGTTAGTCCATTCTTATCCTTGCTTTTGGTTGCTATTATTGCAGGACTAGGCCTTGGCATGGATACGCAGACTCTGATGAAGTCCATAGAGAAAGGTGTAGGCGGTACACTTGGTGGTCTAGCATTGATCGTATGCCTTGGTGCAGTGCTTGGTAAAATACTTGAGGTAAGCGGCGCTGCAGAAAGAATCTCTTCTTCACTCATTCACTCTTTTGGTATAGATCGGGTGCAATGGGCGATGATGATTACCGGCATATGCATAGGCTTACCGCTTTATTACACAGCTGGTTTTGTGGTCTTAATACCATTGGTTTTTATGGTAGCAAAAAAAACAGGCTTACCTCTGCTTTATCTGGCACTCCCTATGGCTGCCTCTCTTTCAGTGACCCATTGCTTCTTGCCACCACACCCGGGACCTGTACTTCTCGTCCAAACGTTTCATGCGGATATGGGATTGACTTTGATGTATGGATTATTGATAGGCCTGCCGGCTATAGTCATAGGAGGACCACTCTTGGGTCAATACTTCCTTCGCTATAATAAAAGCATGCCTTCTTCCAATCTTGAACAAACTATAGCCTCCTCTCCATCCTGTCCCTCACTGCTTTCCAGTTTAATGATTGCCTTGATGCCTGTCCTATTGATTGGATTGTCAGTGCTGGCTAATTATACATTGCAAAATGGCTTCCTCAAAATTGCATTGCTCTTCTTTGGAGACTCCACCATAGCTTTATTGGTTTCCGTTTTATCTGCCCTCTATCTTTTTGGCGTAAGGCAGCAAGTACCAATAGAAGATCAGATGAAGTGGGTCACAGAGGCAATATCAGGTGTGGCTATGATTCTACTCATCATTACATCTGGTGGTATATTCAAACAAGTATTAATCGATAGTGGCACAGCAGATATAATCTCCTCTTATAGTAAATCGATGAACATGTCACCTTTGGTATTCGCATGGGTAGTTACTGCTATGCTGAGGATGTCGATAGGATCCGCTACGGTGGCAGGCATTACAGCTGCCGGCATAGTATCGCCATTACTCACTACTCAAGGGTTAAGTGCAGAATTGATGGTACTTTCCATAGGGGCAGGCAGTGTATTTGGGTCACATGTCAATGACTCCGGGTTTTGGATGTTTAAAGAATATTTAAATTTATCCATCAAACAGACTTTTCTTTCATGGACTTTGATGGAGTCGATTGTATCTGTGGTAGGATTGGTGGGAGTGTTAATTTTAGATTATCTAATTTAAAAAGATTATTCAACCATCCATTTGGTAAATATAAGTACTAAATATTTTATTAAGATAAGTTTTCATCCTTTCCTCCTTTCAAGCTATTGATCAACTACCAATTGACTTTTTGAATTCATCGTCGATTCAAAAGATTTTTATATCCAAAGATGAAAATACATTGGCTTAATACAATGAAATTAATGCTTAACAAATTTATTTACACTTAACTCTTTACCATATCGATTCAATATTTTAAGGATGTAACTTCCCGGAGCAAGCTCTTTACAATCGATAGCCTGGTCGGTAATCAGGGTTGATTTCACAACTTTTCCAAGCACATTTTGAACGATCAAATGCATACCAATAATAGAACTATTCTCACTTCTTATGTTTAGTTCATTTTTTATAGGATTAGGATAGATGACAATATCATTTATGACTTGATCATTGACATTGGAGACCATCGTCTCCGTCACTACATTGAACCTCGAGATGAGCCACATGGCAGGGTCAAATTCTACTTTTGTACATTTAAAGGGGAGTTCAATTTCATAGTATTGATTGTTTACATTATGGTCCAGCCTTACCAGTTTTGTCTCGCTACCATTAGAAAAAAGTATGGGCAATGCCATTTCAAAAAAATTAACCTTGTTGCTTGATTGCGATTGGCTTATTCTCAGGGTCACTTTATTGTCTGCTTTAGCTTCCCATTTTATATTGTATTTCGGAAAGCCTTCTCCATAAAAGTAGTCTTTAAAGTATTCTTGCAATGACAATCCACTTGCTGCTTCAAGATGGCCTTGCAGATTTTTGGTTGTCGAAAAATCAAACCGATTGTCGTCGATATAATTTCTTATACCCCGAAAAAAGACGTCATCTCCCAATAACCATCTCAATTGGTGGAGTACATAAGCGCCTTTGTCATAGGTGAGCCTGCCATCAAATATTCTATTGATATTGGTAGAATCGGTTACATAGACTGAACCAGCGTTCATAGAAGTAATATTGCTCAATCTGGATTTGCGCCACGCCAACCATTGCGCTGGGTTAAATCTTTCCTGAGCCAGTCCTTCCATATAAGTAGCGAAGCCTTCGTTGAGCCAGGCGTCGGTCCAGGATTTGCATGTAACCATATCACCAAACCATTGATGCGCCAACTCATGGGCCAATAAGCTAAAATCAAAGGTGGTGACAAAACTCATGGTCTGGTGTTCCATGCCTCCACCCCAGCCAAACTGGGCATGGCCATATTTGTCTCCAATGAATGGGTAGCGCACTAAAAGCGAATCGAAAAAAACCAATGCATCCAACAATTTTTTTGTGCCTGCTTTGGCCGCTAATAAGCTTTCCGGATAAACAAAATTGAGCACGTCCATTTTTTGCTTGTCGTGAAAAACAGCTTCATCCGTGTACATTTCATAGTTAGTCACCGCAAAAGCCACCAAATAAGGCACAATGGCATAGTTGTGCTTCCACACAAATTTATTGAAACTGTCATTTACAGGAATTATTTCAATCAGTCTGCCATTGCTGGCTACTTTGTAATCTTTAAATGTAGTAATACTAATATGGACAGAGTCTATTTTATCGCTATTGCCATTTTTACATGGCCACCATTCTCTGGAACTGAAAGGCACGGAGAATGTCCAAATTATATTAGTGCCTTTGTGTTGGCTTTGGGTATAGGCCCCAAATCCATTGTTGCTGGGCGCACCGCTGTAATAAATGGTCAAGGTTTCTAACGACGATTTATTCACCACCCTATCAAGCGTTATCTTCAAGTCATAATTGTTTGTGTGGGTAAAATCCAATTTCTTGTCCCCGCTTACGATACTGTCCACTTTTAGTTTTGTAGCTAAGCTCAATGTTATCTCCTTCAAACCATCTACTGTAGATAAAAAGAGCAGCTTTGCACTCCCTTCTATAAAAACTTTATTGGGATCAACCTTCCAGTCAAACCAATACGACTTGATGTCAATATTGGCATCGTCAAGTGCATCAATAGAACGAAAGGCAGCTTCATTGGTAATGTCTCGCTGCTTGTGGCAATAAACATCTGATTGTGCAAAAGGGACAGGCAAGAGAAGAAATAAAAAAAGAGCTGTCAAAAGTGGTTTCATAAGTTGAATGTTTAAGGTAAAAATAAGGTAAATTTTCCGATGTCCTGGACATTTGAGTTGTGAGGTATTGGAGCACAGCGAATAGAGAAGGCTTGTTTTGCTATTATTGTTATGTGATTATATAATTAAATATGGCTAAACCTTAGCAATTGGGATTAAAATTTTACAAAATGAGGAAGAACATAAAATTGGATCCAATATTATCTTTGCATTTCAATAATTTATATGTGAATACATATTCTTAAAGTAAAAATATTTACCGTTATTTTAAAGTTAATTAACACACAATTTTGGTTTTGCTTAGCCAATACTTCTATTTTTGTGGTGTACCATTCAACCCTAAATTTGGCTAAAAATTTGATTAATCCCCTTGAAGGCAAGCACCCTTTCTTACTGGCAAAAGCCATCACTATAAAAGGTTTGAAGCGAAGGCGCAAAATATGGGCTTACCTGCCGGCTGATTATTTTGACAATCCACACAAAAGCTACCCGGTAATTTATTTCAACGATGGCCAAAATATATTTGAAGGCTGGAAAGCACCTTTTGGTACATCCTGGGAAGTACATAACACGATGCGGAAACTTAATGTGCAATACAATATTCAAGAAAGTATACTGATCGGAATTGAACACGGCAAGCGAAACAGGAAGTCAGAATATTTGCCTTTTGTTAATAACACTTTTTCTGCTGAAGGCAATGCGTATGCAGATTTTGTAGCCAATGATTTGAAAAATTTTGTCGATAAAAAATTACGCACCCGGCCCCATAGAGACCATAATACCATTGTAGGCAGTTCTTTGGGTGGATTAAATGCACTGTATGTAGGTTTCAAACACCAGGATGTTTTTTCAAAAGTGGGCGCACTCTCTCCATCGCTTTGGGCAGCCCCGCATTTCTTTAATTTGATTGACAGAGTAGGAAAGCATTACGAAATGAAATTCTTTCTTAGTGTTGGTTCCAAAGAAGGATTGTATACAGTAAAGCATGTTTCATCCTTGTATGAGTCTCTGCAGAAAGCGGGTTTCAATAAAGAAGAACTCCACTATTCGCTGGTAGAAAATGGAAAACACGAAGAGAAATTGTGGCAACTAGAGTTTGAAAAATTTTACACTTGGGTCTATTAGTTTTCATCTCAATGGATAGACCAAGCCAATGCCACTGATAGTAGGTGTGACAATCAAACCAATATCTTTCTTATTTCTTTTGAATAATTTTTTTACTTTAGGATACAACCAGTAAGTAATCTTTGTGCTTAGTATACCCAATCCCGCTCCGGCCACTACGTCACTGAACCAATGGCGATTATTGTACATTCTCATATAGCCGGTCGCTGATGCAACGCTGTAGCCAGCTATGCTATACCATATTGACTTGCTTCCATATTCCTGGTGCAAGAGTTCTGCTCCAACAAATGCTGTGGAAGTATGGCCTGAGGGAAAAGAATTGGATTTGGATCCATCCGGTCTTAAAATGTGTGTTGAATTCTTTATCGTATAAACGACAGCGCCGTTGATAAGGTTTGCTATACTTGCTTTGAATGAATAATCTACAAAAGTGCTTTTTCCTTTAACCCCAGCGAAGTTAAGCGCATATACGCTTAATGCCGGCGCAAACACCATGTAATCATCAATACCAATTTGATGCGATCCCTTCAATTTATTTTTTATGGTAGTATCCCATGATTTTACATTCTTATCATGAATAGCCACTATCCCATAGCCAAACAATACTGAGGGTACAATATAGTGGGTAATAGGCTCACTTGGAATAGAATCCGCTATCTGAGCGCAGTTGGGTACACTTATAAAGTTTAAAAGAATAAACAGTACCAATCCTTTCAATTGTATAGTATTAATCTGATTAAGCAGATCAAAAATACATAAATTAAACAGAAATTTAAATATAAGTTGAAGTTGCGGATTAATGGTTTAGTTGAGCAACTGCTTGAGTTCGCTAACCCTTTCAAAATTCGGATAAGCCATTTCTGTGGCTTTGATCATTGCAATAAATTCCTTGTCTCTGTTCAATTGAAAAAAGCATAGTGCTTTGTTGTAAGAAACATCTTCAGACAAGCCAAAGCCTTCAATAGAATGGTCAAATGCAGACAATGCATCCTCATAATAGCCGAGATCAAAAAACATGCCTCCCAATTCAAAGGCCAAGTCAAAAGGCTCTTTAATATTGAAGTACATTTCCCAGATATTTCGAAGGCATTCCCCAATTTTAACCCTCTCTTTGTTGGAAATTTTTGCAAGCGATTTTTTGAAACTTGGCAATATATTGTAGAAAAACATGGAGTCAAAGGCACTAAATCTTATCAAATATAGCATATCCTTCATTGACATTTTACCCATCGTAGTATAATGGTTTTTTGTCATACCATAATAGTCATCTGGGCCAAATTCATTGACATTTTTCTCATAACTGGCAATTGTGTCTACATAGGTATTGGCCGATGGCACGCACAATAAGCAAGCCAATTCTACATGAAAATTGGATCCCTCCGGAAAAGAAGCATGTCCTTTGAGGTTTTTGCAATATTGCTCAAAAGCATGATAATTGACTTGAAAGGAAAAACTGCCATGGGTTACAAAATCGGGCAATGGTTTGTAGTCTATGTCGGACAACAAATGAAAGCCCTTGTCCATGGATAAAACCATCATACCGAAAGTCGAAAATTTTCTTATTGTTTCCAGGCATTTGAGTCCTGCATCAGGAAATAAGATATGACTGTCGACAATGCTCATTTTATAGCCTTCAAGGATTTCGTTGAGGTAGGCATCGTCATAAACTTTGACATTGCTTTTTTCTTCAAATCTAAAATCGATATCATCAAAAGCAATGTCCCGCCCTTGGTTTTGTATATTCTCATTTTTAGAAGAGAGTTCAAGATAACATTCTACAATAGATTGATTTTGTATATGGTAAAGATCCTGAGGAATTGAATCAAAGAAATAATTGCCTATAACAATCACCAGCTGGTCAAGTTGTCCCTTTTTTATATTGATTTTACTATGCCGCAACTGAATTTCGTCACTGCCCATTGCATCAAAGTAAGTATAATCGCATTTGCCCTCACTATAATAGGGCATCAATTGAGGATGATCGGCAAAAAATTCAAGGTTCTTTTCCACAATATCACTTAACACGAAGCAATAATCAGGCAAAGGAATCGCTGACTGCCCAACCATTTTATCCAAATGTTTCAAAACATGAAAACACAATCTTGCATGGCCTGAACCCAACTCAATAATGTAAACTTTGTCTAGTTTTGATTTTCTTGCTAAGTCTTTAAGCATAGCATAAATCAATGAGGCATAGGTTTTACCTACGTATGAATTACTTGTAATGTTATGGGGAACTGCTCCGGAGCTCCATGCATCAATGCCAATATCTTTATAATATGCTCTATTGAGTTGCCAAATCATGCTATCGTGAAAAGGCTTCATAGCATCTAAAAGAAGGGACTTTTTGCCCAATTAGCTCGCTTTTTGTGTTTTGCTGCTATTGCTACCGGAAAATTTACTTTTAGGTCTGGACCCAAACTTGCTTTGCGTTCTATCACCACCCTGTCTCGTATTATCGCTTTTCATTTGATTTGATCTACCCGGACCGAATCCACTTCTATTGTTGACAGGTTTAGGTAAAAC
>JAYUTD010000497.1:0-7761 GCA_043755305.1 Saprospiraceae bacterium | reverse complement strand
TTGATAAAAGCATTTCAACTACATTTCCGACAGATGTAAAAAAATATAAAGCGATGTTTCCTCACCTTAATGTAATGGATTCGGTATTGTTTGTACATGATGGCAAATACATTACCTCTGCTGGCGGAGTAAAGTCATATGATGCCGCCCTATACCTTATCAATGTGATGTATAGTGACAGTATAGCAAAAAGCATCGCGAAAGGATTAGTAATAGATTGGGATACAAGTAAAATAATCTACTATAAAAAACCTTGAAATAAAATTTATTAGGCTATACTGCTCTTTTTGAAAGACTCAAGCAATAAAACTCCAGCCAATGCACTAAGCGTGGCTATAAGCATTGAAGCGAGAATGAGTATTGACCTTTTTGGTCGACTCTTGTAATCTGGTGGATATGCACGATCCACCACATGAACAGCCACAAATTTATTGTTATAGGACGAAGATATTAATTTATCTTTTTCTTTCATTATGGACACTTGTTCGGCTGCACGTCCATACTCTTGCTCCAATCTTTTAAGTTCGTTGACCCCTTTGTCAAAGTCGATGTGGTTTTTTTCTAATTGGTCAATTTTATCAAAATAACCTGCAGCATTTGCCTGAAATTTGATAACGCTATCTTTTTTGGATTCGTAGTTTTTATAAAATTTTGCTTTGGCCCTTGCTTCTGCTAAATTACCCTGGGACTTTACAATTTCATCAGACAATGCCCTTGCCTGATAAGATGGATCAATAATTTGGTATTTTATTTTTAGTCTTTTGATAGAATCAATAAGTTTGTCAACAATTAATTCTTGGTTTTTAATGTTCATTTTGTTTGTATTCATTGATAGTCCTTGAGCGTTTTTGAACATTTTTTGGGCAATGGAATCAGCATAGTCTCTGGCATGATTGGCTATATCAGCAGCCTTCTCAGGATCTGTATCCTCTACAGCTAGCACAATAGCATCATACTTGGATTTGGTTACAGAGTAATTGTCTTTGAATGCAAGCCTCATTTTATGCTTTCCTGAGTTGGAAGTAGAATCAATTAAGTAATGCTGATACAGATTAAATTTTCTGATGAGATACAATACTGTTTCTTCAGAAGAAACAATAGAAAACAATCTATCAAGGTCTTCGCTTGTGCCAAAAACGTAAGTTCTTTTATCGCTGTAGCCTAAAGGAGAAGGTTCTGCTAAGTCAGGGTTTGCCGCATAAAATACGGTTTCTGCCTTATAATAATCCGGTTTTAGGAATAAGATTACTGCAGTAATTACTCCTATCGTGATAACACATATAAAGATGGTTGTTTTCCATTTATTGAGTGTGGATAAAGTTGAAATCAGTGAGGTATCATTGGCCATATGTGAAACTATTACTTTAGATTAAAACGAATCTTTGCATATTTATTGTTTTTATAATTGGTAAATAATTCCTATCTTACTAATTATCAATAATAATTATTGCTGGTGTTTATAAACTATAAAAGACAAGCCCCATAATTTTTTTTAATTATGAGGCTTACTTTACTTTAATCAATAAAGCATTACTGCTTATTTATGTCAGATAGAGTTACCAAAACAGAAACTTCATTTCTGAGTACTTCTATAAAGCCTTTGGCGATTTCTATTTCTGTTTTCAAACCTGCTGCATCAGTAATTTTAATTTTGCCTGAGCCAAGTGAAGATACTATTGGAGCATGGCCTTTAAGTATTTCAAACTGTCCTTTTATGCCCGGAACATTTACAGCGCTAATCTGTCCTGAGAATAGTTCTTTTTCCGGGGTCAATACGATTAGATTCATTTCAATTTTTTGATAATTTGACAAAAACCGTTATGCTTCTGCAAGCATTTTCTCGCCTGCTTTTATTACATCATCGATATTTCCTTTAAGGTTGAAAGCACCTTCAGGATACCTGTCGCATTCTCCATTCATTATCATGTTGAATCCTTTGATCGTTTCTTCGATGGGTACTAAAACTCCGGGAAGGCCGGTAAATTGCTCAGCAACATGGAATGGCTGAGACAAAAATCTTTGCACCTTTCTTGCTCTGTATACAATCATTTTGTCTTCTTCGGACAATTCCTCCATACCTAAAATAGCAATGATATCTTGTAATTCATTGTACCTCTGAAGGATATTTTTTACGGCTTGTGCTGTATTGTAATGCTCTTCACCAATGATGGTAGGATCAAGTATTCTTGAAGTAGAATCCAATGGATCCACCGCAGGATAAATGCCAAGTGCTGCAATCTTTCTACTCAATACTGTAGTAGCATCTAAGTGAGCAAAAGTGGTTGCTGGTGCAGGGTCTGTCAAGTCATCTGCAGGCACATATACAGCTTGGACTGAAGTGATGGAACCCCTCTTAGTAGAAGTAATTCTTTCTTGCATCAAACCCATTTCAGTAGCCAAGGTAGGCTGATAACCTACTGCAGACGGCATCCTGCCTAGTAAGGCGGATACTTCAGAACCTGCCTGCGTAAATCTAAAAATATTGTCAATAAAAAACAATATATCTCTTCCGCCATTAGGATCGCTCATATCGCCATCTCTATAGTATTCTGCTATGGTCAATCCTGACAAAGCTACCCTTGCTCTTGCTCCTGGTGGCTCGTTCATCTGTCCAAATACAAATGTTGCTTTAGATTTTTTAAGATCTTCAGTGGTTACTTTTGATAAATCCCATCCGCCTTCATGCAATGAGTGAAGGAAATTTTCTCCATAGTTTATAATACCTGCCTCAAGCATCTCTCTCATAAGATCATTGCCTTCTCTTGTTCTTTCGCCTACACCTGCAAAAACAGAGATACCATCATAACCTTTGGCAATATTGTTAATCAATTCTTGAATTAAAACAGTTTTGCCCACTCCTGCTCCACCAAACAAACCAATCTTACCACCTTTTACGTATGGCTCGATCAAGTCAATAACCTTGATGCCAGTATATAAAATCTCCGTATCTGTGGACAAGTCTTCATATCTTGGTGGTTTAGAGTGAATAGGTCTTCCACCTTTGGTTTCCAGATTAGGCAATCCATCAATTGCTTGACCAACAACATTGAACAATCTTCCTTTAATGGCTTCGCCTACCGGCATTGTAATGGGACTACCCATGTCTGTCACTTCCATGCCTCTGACCAGACCATCAGTAGAATCCATTGCTACTGCCCTTACCGAATCCTCACCTAAGTGCTGCTGTACTTCCATGATGAGTAATTCACCATTTGGTCTGGTAATGCTTAATGCGCTATAAATTTCTGGTAATTTTGAATTTACTCCCGAAAAACTTACGTCAACAACCGGACCTATTACTGTTTTTAGATGACCTACATTAGCCATATTTGATAAATTTATTTTGAATTGTTATGTAATGTTGTTTTGTTGAAAGATTGCGCTTGAAAACCGCTCTCAAATTTCGTGCAAAGATAACTTTAATTGTATTACTATTAGCATATTGACTTAAGAAAAGATGCTTTTTTTTATTTTTTTTTACATTGTTTGACAATAGATAATTCGGAAAAAACAATATTTTTAATAATTTATACTGTATTGTTTCGAAATAGTATTGTGAAACAAATATTATTCTTTAATAATTTAGGATAACATTTGCGTAGTTTTGGCTTTATTCCTGGCGGTTTGAAATAATTCAATAGCCACATTTGCCGCTTTATTGTCAGTGTATTTGATTAGAAAAGTATACGATATTATACCTGTTGCTACGCCTAAACTTAAACTCGAAGTTGGTGTCCATTCCGCCCGATGGCAAAAGTACCCTACCGTTTTCACAAGTACTACCATAATTAATGACAGGAAGAGTTGCGGTAAAATCGCCTTCCAAATATCTAAAGATTTTAAACCTATACTCTTTGCTAATACATGCCAAAGTGGAAAAATAACAATCATTGAAGAAATTGCAATGTATAATGCTACATAGTAGATGTCTCTATGAACCATAACTGCTATAAAAATAGCAGTTATCATTAAAGGTTTTGAAAACATAGAGTTTTTGATTAATGACTTCATATTGTCAGTAGCAGAAAAAATACTGCCCGATACAGTGGTAATGCTTTGAAATATAGATAAGATGGAAAAAAGTTTCAGTACTGGTACAATTTCCATCCATTGCTTGCCAAATACCACAAAAACAAAGTCTTCACAAAGTGCAAATAATCCTAGCATCATAGGAAATGTTACTAAGGAGATGAGGCCTATAATATTTAAAAAATGCCTACCTACCTTTTCTGTTTCGTCTTGGATTTTTGAAAAAGCAGGAAACATAACTTTTGAGAATGCCCCGCTTACCTGCTGCAAAGGAAACAAAAGCAATTTATAAGACCTGTCATAAATACCTAGAGGGTGTGTCCCTATATATCTTGAAATCAAGATGGTATCAATGTTTCGCTGAAAGAAATTTAATATTTGCTCGGTTATACTTAATGAAGCAAATTGAAAGTGGGGTTTTAATAACCTGGCATCTATTGATAAAGACGGACGCCATTCGGAATAAAAAAGATTGAGGATCAGTTGAAGCACTATATGAATTAGAAATCTCATAACAAGTGCTTTGTATGACCAACCAATATAAGCCAAATAGATAGCCACTATACCAGCTATCAGGTTTGCCGAGAATTCAATAAAAAATGGCATTTTGAAATTGAGTTCTTTGCGCATCATGCCCTCCAGGCCTATACTAAAACTTCCTATTAAAATTATAAGTGAAAACCACTGGTTGATTTCAATAGCTTCATTATTCCTAGTCCAAATACCCAGCAATGGGGATAAATAATAATTAAGTATTGAAAAAAATATACCACCTATTACAATTGTCCAATAAATTGAGGAAAATAATTTTTGATTGATATTCTTTTCTCTGATCAAAACATCTGTATAACCAAAGTCTTGTACCAACCTAAAAAATGAGTAGAGAACGAGGGGTACCGCAATCAGGCCAAATTCATTAGGCGATAGCAACCGTACCATAACCACATTTAGCATTAAAATCAAGAGCTGATTAAACACTTGTGAAAAGACATTCCACTTAAAAGCATTGATAGATTTTGTTTTTAATCCTGCCAATGTATACGGTATATTTAGATTAATACAAAAGTAGATTAATTTATTTGTAAAACATTTAAAAACCAAGTTCGAATTTTGTTTGCAAAACGCTGATGCATTCTATTTGGTATAAGTTATTCAAGAACAGACCTTCTTCCGGACAATGAAAAATAAATAGGAAAGAAATGAAAGCACTATGAAAACAGATGATACACAACCCAGGATCCAATATAAGCAAGTGTTGTTAAAGATAAGAATTGGATAATAGGCCACTTCCACCCATTGGTTTCTTTTTTAGTCACAGCAAGTGTACTCATACACTGCATGGCAAAAGCATAGAATATAATAAGAGACATTGATGTAGGAAAATCATACATAGCATGGTTTGTCCCACTTCTTAATTCTTGTGACATACGCTCTCTTACTGAGCTTTCTTCTGCATCTCCTCCTATAGAATATATTGTAGCCATTGTGCCAACAAATACTTCTCTTGCAGCAAAAGAAGTAATCAATGCGATGCCTATTTTCCAATCAAACCCAAGTGGTTGGATGGCAGGTTCTATCCATTTTCCAATGATGCCGGCGTATGAGGCCTCCAATTTTTTTGATTGTATAAATGCTTGTGCTTTAGTCTCATCAATGTTCATGGATGTAAGTTGTCGTATGGCATTTTGCTGTGCCAATTCAATGTTGCGCTTAGGTCCAAAGCTGGCCAAAAACCAAAGAATGACAGATATAACGATGATGATTTTGCCTGCGCCAAAAATGAAAGCAAATATTTTTTCTTTGAGTTCTATAAATACATTGGACCACAATGGTTTTTTGTATTGGGGTAACTCAATCATAAGGTATGACCTCTCTTCTGAATTTATTACTTGCTTTAAAATAAAAGCAACAAACAAAGACATAAAAATTCCCAGGATGTATATAAACATAAAAGCTACCCCTTGGGCGTTGAATGGTCCAAAAAATTTATCGTGAGGGACCATTAGTGCTATAAGTACTGTATATACTGGTATTCTGGCAGAACAAGGTATAATCGGCGCCACCATAATGGTAATTAATCTTTCTTTCCAATTGCCTATCGTTCTAGTGCTCATTATGGCAGGGATGGCACATGCTCCGCTTGAAATTAAGGCTACCATGCTTCTGCCATTTAGCCCTACTTTTTGCATGATATGATCAAACATGTAGACTACCCGGCTCATATAACCGGACTCTTCGAGCAAGCCTAGAAATAAAAATAGAATAGTGATTTGGGGAATAAATACAAAAACACCACTCAAACCAGCCAATAAGCCATCTATCAGAAGCTCTGTATACCAAGCTGCAGGCATATGATTTTTAGCAAATTCTCCAATAAAGGAAAATCCATCTTCAATCCAGTTCATTGGTGTTTCTGCCCATGAAAAAATAGATTGAAACAGAATAAACATAATCCCATAGAATATTAATGGCCCCACGTATCTATTGGTCAGTATGCTGTCAAGCTTCAATGTAAAATCAAGTTGTTTTGTGGTTGGTGAAATGATCACCCCTTGCATAAGGCGTTGAATGTGGGCAAATCGCTGCATGGTCTCATCTATCTGAAACCTTATGTCCTCAAATTTTGATTCTCCTACGTAAGCTTTTATCTGAATTACATCTGCAATAGACAAAAATTCGAACCAGTTGTGGTGGTGGGCCCATAGTTTTGCGCGATAATTGTTATCTAATAAGAAGTGCTGATTGACCAACTCTGCAGTGGTCTTTTCAATATTATTGAATGGATAGAATGGTTTAAATGGTATTGTTGGGTTGTGCTTATTTGCTATTTCATATAAATGTTTTTTAAGGTCATCTATGCCAAGATTGGTTCTCGCATTAGTAACGAAAACAGGAATACCCAATTTTTTTTGAAGCAATTCGACGTCTATGGTATTGCCATTTTGATGAAAGACATCAATCATGTTCAAAGCCATAATCATTGGTATTTTCAGATCAATGATTTGTGAGGCCAAAAGTAGGTGTCGCTCCAATTGATTAACATCGGCAACATAAATGATGACGTCCGGGAAATTAATGTTTTGAGGGTTGCACAGTATATTACCTACTAATTTTTCGTCTTTGGAATTAGGAAACAGGCTATAAGTACCCGGCAAATCCATCAAATCTACTTGAATATCTTTAATACTAAAAGAACCGGTTTTTTTTTCGACCGTGACCCCTGGAAAATTTGCTGTTTTTTGCCTCAATCCTGTAAGGTCATTAAATATGGTAGATTTTCCTGAATTGGGATTACCTAAAAGTGCAACTTTGAATTTCTTCATAAAATTTCAATTTCAACTGAAGCTGCTTCAATCTCACGCATACCAATGATGTGATTGTTGATTTTTATATAAAGGGCACCTCCCATAGGTGATTTGCGAATTAATTCTACCTTGGCATTTGGTATTAAGCCCATTGTAAGTAATTTACACGTGGCTTCGAAATCGGCAAATTGCTTAACAAGTGCATACTGCCCTATTTTCAAATCTATGATGGTGAATTTCAAACCTATTTTTATTTAGATTAATTTTAAACAAAGCTAGCAATAAATGTGTAATGCACCAAAAATGGTCAATGATTTGTATTAAAAAACTGGAAATTCTCATCATTTGGAAGAGCAATACCATTATAATGAGTGCTTCTTAAATATTCAAGCACGCAGCTAAATAAAAGCACAGAAGTCTGCAATGC
>JAYUTD010000496.1:0-7770 GCA_043755305.1 Saprospiraceae bacterium | reverse complement strand
ATACACTGTTTGCAAGGGTTATTAGAAGTCTACCTTATTAATTTTCAAACTACGAAAGCAAGAAACCGTAGTTTGCAAATAAAAAGGCTGGGACCTAAAAAAATGCTTCTCTGAAACGCCTGGCCTTTTTATTTAAGCAAATACTATTTTTTGTCTTTGAGTTTTTTAAGGTACTCATTTCCTTGAATATCCAGTTTACTGGCGAGCTTAGAGATTTTGTTTAAATCCAGTTTTCCTACAAAATTCATAAGAATAAAACTATCGCCACCTCCTACTAGTAAGAGTAATTCGTCAACAACATCGCCTGATCCTTTGGTGAGAAACTTCACATTTTCACCTTTGTCTTTTACAGTCATCAGGACCTCATACTCTGATAATGGAATTTTCTTTGAAGCTTCATTGTAATATTTTAAAGGGTCTTTGTCAGTTGAAAGTATTTTTAAACCTCTGATATCTTTGACAAGGTCAGCGATTTCATTCTTGGAGTCGTTTGAAGCCGTTGCCATCATTTTAAACATTTTCTGGCTAACAGACACTACAGTAAAATCGGCATTGTTTTCATAAGCGCTGAAATACTTGTCTATAGCAGTATTTTGAGAAAAACCTGTAAAACTTAAAATCAGCGCAACAAATAAAGTGGTATATGTTTTCATTTAAATATTTTTTAGATCATGACGATGTTTTTTACTCGTCTGTTGTTAAAGAATAGTTATATTATTTTAGAATGTAATAATAATTGGTTCACCAATTTCATTATTCCTTCATTATGTTTTTTTCATTCATTGTTTTCATCCCTTCAAGCAGGTTTTCTTCACCTTTCTTATACTTTTTAGACACCATGGCTAGTGCCTGAATAGTCACCTCTAGCGCTTCCTCAGGTGTCTGAGGCTCTATATGTCTTGCAGCAAGTGCCATTTTAGGTTGGCTAGAAGAAGCATTACTATTGTTCTTAATTATAAAATAACCAATCACACCTACCAACATAGCTGCACTTGCCACTTTAAGCCATATAATAGGTATGGATTTCTTTTTATCATCCTGATTAATAGAGATTACTTTACTTTCCTTTGGAAGCAAAAGATCTTTTGTATAAACCATATTTGCCTCACGGCTAAATGCATTAAACATACCCTTATATTTTCTCAACTCCTGGCTGACACTTTCTTGCTCAAAATACTCCTTAAGCAAGGCTTCTTCTTCAAGAGAAGATTCCCCATCAAAGTATTTATCCAACATTTTACTTATAATCCTGCTATCTACATCAGAAGTTGAGCGGACATCAATTACATTTTTAAAATAAGGTACGGCGTACAATAATTCATTGGCTACCTGAGCCGAAAGCATGTAATCTTTTAATATAGCCTCCTCATTTTGATTTGTCTCGGCATTCCAATATTTTTCCAATAATGCTTCCATGTTTTTTATATCCAACATCGCATTTTTCTTTTTAGTATTTAAAATTTTTTAATTTTTCTTTTAGTCTCTGTCTAGCCCTAAATAAATTGACTTTAACCTGGTCTTCCGTAAGGCCAATCATTTCAGCGATCTCTTTATAAGTATATCCTTCTATGTCTCTAAGATGGATAATCTGCTTTTGTTGATCTGGAAGACTATTGAGTATTTCCATGACCAATTTTAAGCTCTCTTTTTCTTCAGCCTGTATATCAGGTGTAGCACCATAATCCTGAATAAAATGGTATTCAGAAATATCTTGCGAAGTTTGTTTCCTCGACCTGATTTTGTCAATGGACAGATTCCTGGTCACGGTCATACACCAGGCTTCCTTATTTTCAATTAAGTCAAATTGATCTTTGCGGTTCCACACTTTTATCAATAACTCCTGAATTACATCTTCAGCATCCAGATCATTTTGCAACATATTGTATGCAAACCTATAACACTTACTTTTGAAAGCATCTATCTGCTTAAATAAATTGTTTTCGCTTTGCATGACTTTAGGATGACGCTGGGTCTTTTAAAATGTTACTAAAATGTGAAATTTTATTCATATTATTTATTTATAAATTTATTAAAAACCTGATAATCATTTATTTGTCAAAATATTTACAATTTTACTTCTATTAGGCAAACAGGTGTTTTCACTTCGTATTCAGCCTTCTTTTTTATTTTACCATCGGATTGTATGGCAAAAACTACGATGTTGTTGCTGTCTTGATTCGCAGCAATGAGGTATTTGCCGTCTTTAGTAATAACAAAGTTTCTTGGAGTTTTTCCACTTGTTGAGATATAGTCAATAGGTATCATACCTCCTTTACTATCTAATTTATAGACTGTGATACTATTATGTCCTCGATTGCTTACATACAATATATGGTCATCATTTGAAATGTGAATGTCAGCAGCAGAATTAGCCATTTTAAACTCTTTAGGTAAGGTTTGCTCAGATGCAATATAGCTAAGCTTACCCGTAGGCGTATCAAAGAAGTATGAAGTCACCGTATTGCTCAATTCATTGACGACGTACATTAATTTTTCATCCATTGACATTACAAAGTGTCTTGGTCCATCGCCGGGCTTCGTTCCCAATGCATAAATCTGGTTGAGCGCACCAATATTTTCGTCTACAGAAAAAACCCGTATTGAATCACATCCCAAATCAGCAGTAATCAATTTTGTTCCATCTTTAGTGAAAGTTGACATATGCAAATGTGAAGCTTCCTGTCTTGCAGCATTTACGCTTTTACCATTAAATGATAGATGCTTTATTTCGCCGGTTATATTTCCATTTTGTCCTATCTTTCCATAAGCTAGCTCACCATCCAGGTAATTACATACAGCTAAAAAAGTGTTCTTTGGATTAAGAGATACATGGCATGCGGCATGTCCATAGGTACCAGATTCCTGCGCCTTTCTGTGCCTGCCTGTTGAATCTATGGAAATGTGGCTCAACCTGGCAGTGTAATTATTGGGATTTGGGCCCAATTCATTGAC
The DNA here is from genome assembly GCA_043755305.1 of Saprospiraceae bacterium. Lineage (GTDB taxonomy): Bacteria > Bacteroidota > Bacteroidia > Chitinophagales > Saprospiraceae > JADKBO01. The sequence goes on along the minus strand of JAYUTD010000496.1, from coordinate 4,818 downwards.
AACGTATAAATGCTTTTGGTCATTACTGAGTGCCAAAAAACTTGGATTTACAAAATCTGGTATAGTACGTAGGATTTTCATAGTATCGCTGTCCATATCTATAGTTATGAGATATACTCCTTCTCCCTTGCCATCTACATGACCTTCTTTCTGGGTATATGTACCGACATAAAATCCATATTTAGATGGAGAGATTATGTCAGGTTCATTTTTACATGAATAAAGTAGAGCAATACTTATTGATGCGATATATAGGAGTGTCTTCATTCTATAAAGTGTTTTATGAATTGTTTATTGTTTTATTGCTTCGTAGTACATTGCCTTTAGTGGCTCAGAAATTTTCCCACTTTGAATAAGGTTTTCATTTTCAAATCTTACAGCTTCATATGCTTCTTTATTACCAGTTGCTTTATACATTTTTAACCCAAATAAATTGTTGTTAAAGATACGCTGTAAGTCCGTTTTATTTTTAAAATGATTGGTTGATTTGTTAAAACTAATCATTGCTTTCTCATACTGTTTTCCCATAAAGTATACCCTTGCTAAGTCATAGTCTGCAACAGCTATCGCATCTTTATTGTTTCTTAGAGCATAAAAGGGCTTTGATTTTTCAATTTGGGTAATCCCTTCTTCTATTCTGTTTTTTACACCCATTAGATAGCCGGAATACCGATAACCATGGCCGGTATTCAATGTATCATTGGCCTTTATAGCATATTCCAATCCAAGTTTTGACAAGAGAAATGCGGAGTCTATATTGTTGAAATGCTCTTCGTAAAGGTGGGCTGCATTTCCATAACAGATGCCAGCATCCTTGTTGTAGCCATTTTGAATATACGCCGTGGCAGCCCTCAAAAATCTATCAGATGCTTTCCTCGTATCTGTGTTATAGGCTTTCATGGCTTCCCCCTGAAAATCAAAGGCATCTCTCAGACTGTAAATATGGGCTTTGGCTTTGACATCAGATGCTTTTCTTTGATTATTGCATGCGAAGCATAAGCTGATTGCCAAAAATATAAGGATAAATATCTTGCTCATTTTGCTAATAAATAGTTTGGGCAAAAATAAGAAATTTATTGCCAAAATCTACTTAATAAAAAAAGCCAGTCAAATGTTGGTGACTGGCTTTGTACAAAGTATATTTTTTTGAATCCTGATTAATGCTTAAATGGATTGCTATATTTTGGATCAGTAGTTAATGTATTATCTGTCAATGTATTGAGGAAAGCGATTACTGCCTTCTTTTCTAAATCATTTAGCTTAATTGGAGCTAAATTGCCGTTTTGGTCTTTAAATTTAGGGTCTAGATTTTTGTTGTTTTTAATGCCATGGGTGTAATGGTTCAAAACATCTTCCAAAGATTTAAACCTGCCATCATGCATGTATGGAGCAGTAAGTGCAACGTTTCGCAAAGAAGGTATTTTAAATTGACCATTTTCTTTACCCTGGTCATTTGCGATTAAGTCAAGGCCAATATTTGCTGTGCCGCGTGGATTTGAACCAATAGCACTGCCGCCTCCATATGGATCAAACATACCATCCGGAGCGCTGAAATTGGCACCCGCATGACATGTTGAACATTTTGCTTTTTCGCTAAAGAACACATTGAAACCCATCTGCTCAAGATCACTGAATTTTTTTTCTCCTTTGATGGTTGCATCAAATTTTGAATTTGAGGTTGTTATCGAAGCGATGAATTGTGAAATTGATTCACTAATTCTCTCCCCACTTATCTGATTGTCGCCAAAAGCCTCTTCAAATAATGGCTTATAATAAGGTACATCGCTAAGTTTTTTCACTAAAAAATCAATGTCTTCCATACCCATTTCGATGTGATTTTGCACCGGTCTCAAAGAAAGGTCTTTGATAGATTGAGATCTTGAGTCCCAAAACATATTGTTTTGTGTAATTGGATTAAGGATTGCCATACTGTTTCTTGATGTTTTACGTCCTTCAAATCCAGCACTGGATGCAACTCCATCTGAAAAAGCTTTATCCTGATGGTGGCATGATGCACACGCTATAGTATTATTGAGCGATAGTTTTTTATCATAAAACAAAACTCGACCCAATTGAGCACCTGGATCTGTTACTTTAACAAAATTGCCCATTCCATCAAAAGGGATGTTACCATCGCCATTGTTAAATACACCTCCTCCAGTATTTATATCTATGACTACTGGACCTCCGTTGCCCGTAAAAATATCAGACGCTTTACCTAAACCAATTGGTAAAACAATATTTGAATAATTGTATTTTTCTGAAATTTCCGGAACGCCTTGATCAATTATTTCTTTTGGCTCAGAATTGCAGCTTATGACCAGCAAGCACAAACATAGAAGACTAAGAAAGGAATATTTATTCATTTTGAATCATTTTTTTATTTAAACGGATGGAAATGGAATAACGTTTGTAAATATAGGACTATTTTAAATTTATAATTGTAAAAATAGCAGAATTTATTAGATTTTAACACCTGCCTTTAGTCCAAAAGCATATTAAAAAAAATGGAATTTGGATAAAAGAGCTTAAATTGGGGCCCATCGCCGGAAACACCTGCTACCAAACGAGCCTCAGTACTAATGTAAAAATTTTCGTAAAAGTGGTACTCTATGCCAAAAGGCTTTGATATTGCCAGATAAGGTGTATTGTCGTTAGCATTAGAGCCTAGATTGGTGCCTGCCAATTCCCAACCTGTGACATACTTCCATTTATTGGATATATTTCGTCTGTGCTCATAGCCTATACTCAGGAACACTTTATTCTGAAAATCTGTATTGTTTACATTAAGGTCAACTCCAAAATTTATTATAAATGCACTGTTCCCACTTCCATACCACTTTGTCTTTAAGGCAATGAATTGATTGATGTTATCTTTTTCAGTAAGATTGAAAGGAATGAATCTTGTAAGTAAATTAGTCACATTGATGCCCACCTCCTTGCCGTTGGCCCAAAAATTTTCATAACCAAGACTGTCTTCTTGCTGGGAAAAAACCTTGTAATTTGAAATTAAGATCAGTAAAGCAATTACCAATACACGTGGTTCAGCACTTTGGATTTTAGTGCAGCTCAATGTATAATAGCGCTTAATTTGCAGTTGAAACAAATGGAATACTTATGTGACAGTTAGAAAATGAATTTTTAAAGCAATGAAGGTAAAAATAAAAATGGAATCCTTGTCAAAAATGAACATTCAAATAGAGGACAGAAGGAATTGTAGTGGTAAGATTGCTTGTTTTTGTGGTTTTATCCTGAAGTATGAAACCAGATTGTTCCAGTTTGTCATGATTGTTGCCCGTAAAAAAGTACAATGTAGATTCTGTCATTAAACTGATTCGTTTTGATATTTTATATTCAAATCGCAAAACAGGCCCGATGCCATATGAATTTTTGGTGTTGTTATTTATAAATCCAGATTCTGCGTCTGACTTAGAGGAGTTGTATTGGTATAAAAGATCAAATCCATAGGTAAACTTAAATTTGCTTGAAAGGTCATGTCTTATATCATATCCTACTCTAAATTTGTACGCTTGTTCAGTCAGCTCAGTAGTCCCTGAGCCAATAATTAAATTATTTTCGCTGCTTTTGTTATAGAAAAAATTAGCACCGAGTCTAAAGTTAGACTGACCTCCATAATAAGTATATATTATGTTGAATTTATTTTCATTGTTATTGTCACCAATGCTGATTACTTCTGCAAGCAAAGAAGTTACATTTATGCCAATTGCATTTTTTAACCGATATTGGATTGAATCCTGCGCATTAATCTTGATTGAAATGAAAAATGCACAAAGTAATAAAACGTTTAATCTAGCCACTTCTAAGAATTTATTTTAATAACGAATCAACGGATAGATATGTTAGTTTTTAATGAGCGATTGACATTTTTTCAGTAATTCTTGTCCTTTTTCGTTGTCAGGATTTAGGTTTGTACTGGATCTGAAATCGGCCAATGCTTCCGCATATTTTCTTTTTTCGAAATTGATTATTCCTCGGTAGTGATAACCTGTCCAGTCTTTTGGGTCTACACCTACCATAATATTGAAATTTTCATAAGCCTTATCGAGTTCATTTCTTTCCAAATAAATTATGCCGGCATTGAGATAAGCATCGACATATGCCGGATCTTGTGTTGTAATTTCAGTGTATATTTCCAATGCTTTATCAATCTGGTTTTTGTTTTGGTAGTAAAAGGCAAGCGCATGTTTAGCCCTTGAATTTTTTGGATCAATATTGACCGCATTTTGATAGTAGTTTAATGCAGCTTTATCGTTTTTTGATTCAAAAATATTGCCTAAACTAATCCAGGCATCGGTTAATTTTGAATTGAATTCTGTGGCTGTCTGAAAAGCATTGATTGCCCTGTCAGTCTGTCCCATGGCTTTGAGGTTGGCACCTAACATAAAATAAGCCTCAGCATTTTGCGGATCCTGTTTTATGATCTCATTCAAAGTAAGAATCGACGCATCGTATTGTGTAAGAATAAGCTGGATTTCTGAAAGTTTGAGTAATGTAGGAATTCTTGTTGGAAATAAGGACGCTGCTTTTTTCATTGATTGCAAAGCTCTATTGCTTAAATTATTATCTAAGAATGCATCTGCTGCCAGATGATAAAAAGGCGCTTGCATTGAATCAGAAGTAATGGCTACTCTTAGGTCTTCCAAACATTCGTTGTACATCTGCTTTAAATACAATTTTTCTGCTCTTTGAAACCTAAGTTTTGGATTCAGAGGATCTTTAGCCAGTTCCATTGAAACCTTGTCAATAAATTCATCTCCTGTGATGGCGAATTTTGGGAAATCATTTTTTATCTCTTTT
>JAYUTD010000495.1:0-3114 GCA_043755305.1 Saprospiraceae bacterium | reverse complement strand
TCATTTGTGCCCGCAATGCCTTCATTTCCAGTGAGGCAATCTTACTTTCAAAGGAAGATTTCAAAGCCAGTTCATTTTTCAACGTTGTCATTTTCTGGTAATAGTAGGCATAAGCTATACCTGAAATTGTCAACACGCAAAACCCTATGAAGGCCCACCTCTTCCAGAATGGGGGCAGCACATTTATTTCCAATGTAAAAGGAGAAGCAGAGATACTGCCGGCTTCATCCAGCGGAGCTATCTGAAGGCGATAGTCTCCATGAGGTAACCTGTGGTAGGCGATTTCATTGCCCTGACTTATCGTCCAGCCTGTATCCAGGCCTTCCAATCTGTATTTGAAAATGGGGCTGTTTAAATTGATTAAATTGAGGTCAGAAAATTCCAATTCAAAAGATTGGTCAGGATATTTCAGTTGGATAACATCGTGTTTTGCTACCGGGTTGCTTATGATTTCATTGTTGGCTATTTTCAATGAGGTAAGTAAAATGGGTTTTTGTTTTAAATGAGGAGCATTGTTGGAGTTTAATACAACTACATATGGATAACTATTGATGGTAATTATATTTTCTCCATGGTGCATAATTTCATAGCCTGCATCGTTGGTGAAAAATCCATTTTGATGATTGAGGACTCCTTTGAAATTTAGCGAGGTTGCATCAAATCTAAATATACCATTCTGTACGCCGATATACACAATGTTATTGTCATCAATAGTCAGTTTATTTATACCATCTATTTTGTATTGTTCACCGGGGTCTGCGAGTTTAGTGGTAGTTTTATTATTGGTATCATAAAGCCACACCCCGCTGGAAATGGTACCTAGCCAAATCCTTTGTTTATTGTCCATCGCAGCTGAAATTACAGAAAGTTCAAGCTTTTCTTTCCCATTGAATAATTTAACCTTGACAGGAATCTTGTCGCCTTTTTTTTGGCAATACAGGCCTATATTGCTTCCATACCAAATACTGCTATCTTTGGCTACAAATAGCGGGTTGAAATAGGCATTAAAGCTTGTAAAAATTTCTTTGTCAATGGCAGAAATGGAAACGCTACTAAATAATCCAGTGTTAACGTCAATCTGGTAAAGGTCTTGAAGACTTAGAGCTACCAATGAAGAATGCCATGTCATCATCTTTTCGATACCCGCAAAAGCATTCAACTTGCCACGCGGCATAGGTATTAGAGGAAGAAATTTATCACCGACTATTTTGTTGATATTTTCTGCATCGCAATTGTACACATTTCCATTGATAGTGGCAATATCATTGACAATATTTCCTCTGTGTTTTCCTTCATTTCCTTTGTTTCTTTGATTTGAAATGGTTTTTGATTTCAAATCAATGTTTACCAAACCAGAGACGTTACTGCCGGCAACTAATATCTTATTTCGATCCGGGGACATTTTAGAAGTATAAGGCTCCATATTTATGCCATATTTATTGATCAGCGGGCCATATAATTTTACATTTTCGTTTTTTGCCAATAATGCATTGCAGCCTTTGTGCAACGAACCTCTCCAAATATTGCCATCACGGTCTTTGAACTGACAGATTTCCAGGTCTATTTTGTTTGAAAATTCATCGTTAAAGTTTTTTGTAAAATAGTAGGATTGGCTTATTCTATCAAACACTATATTGTTTGTCAAAAGCAAATTGCTGCTGTCTAATGGTATATTGGAATTTATCAAATTATTGAGCTTTGTTCCTTTCTCGGTAAAGTAGGGGAAGTAGAAGGAGCTTTTTTTATTTGTTTTTATATCATACTTTACGAGGCATTGATTGGAGGAAATCCAGATTGCATCGCGTTTTTGATCTGTATATGTGTGCAGAAATAACTCTTCGTTTTGCGCTTTAATACTCTTGACAATGGTGTAGGATTTTTTATCCACGAGGTATAAATAATTGATGGACGAAACGATCACGAAATCATCGCTGTAATTCTCTAAATGCACATATCGGTTACTTGCATCTTTGGGCAGGTTTTTCAAAAGCGGTATCAAATTTTTCTCCTTATTCAATGTAGACAATTCGGAAAGAAAGCCATTGCCCCCATACCATATTTTGTCCGCACTAATGTGAAGCAGGCAATATTTTTCATTGACTTTATTTTTCGCATCATTAAATGTAGGCCTGAAAAATGTATAGTTATTGAGATCGAGGTATTGGATATCAGAATAAGAAACAACCCATAACCTATTGGTTTTTTCATCATAACTTAGGTGGTTGCAGAGTGTATTTAATTGATTCAGTCTATTGTCGAGCGGGCTTACTATTTTCTTAAATCTGTATCCGTCAAACCGGTATAAGCCCTTATCGGTTGCCAGCCATACAAAACCATCGCGATCTTGGGTGATTTTATAAATAGTTTTAGTATCCAGGCCATCAGATACAGTAAAAGAACGGTAATTGAAGATTGGGTTTTGAGCCATTAATGGTGCAATGCCAAAGCACAAAAAACATACAAAAGAAACAATGAAAGTCTTAACTAATGGCATCTGATGAATTCTATTTCTGCAAATTAAAGGTATATAAAATTATTTAATTACTTCTACCACTACATTTTCAAATTTTCCGCTAGAGATGATAATATCCTGGCACATTTTACCTATCATTTTTTCAAACAGGTTGAGTCCATAAAGCTTGCCTTCGTAGGAGCCGGAAAGCAGGAATTGGTCACCTTTTTTTTCCACTTTGGTAAACTTTAAGGTAAAAGGGGTGTGTGTGGTATTTGCCTGGCCGTTTTTCCAGTTTGACATCAGGCAGTCTTTTTCAGGTTTGCCTTCTGCCGACCCTGACACTACAGCTTCGAATAAAGCGTAAGGCACAGTGCCTGTCTTTAAAGAATAATTAGCTATTTGAAAGGTAAGTTGTCTGTTGTCCGGCGAGTCAGCAGCCTTAAATGCCAGGATTAGAAATGGCTTATTCGTTTTCAGGAGTTCATTTCCATTTGGGAAGTAGGACGCCGACTTATAAAAGCCATTGCCAAGCCATGATTTGCCATTGAGCATACAATTTGTAGTAGAATTTTCTTTTTCCGCGACAGTACTTTTTTCACTGCGTCCAAAAGAAATCCCTCCCGTAATATTTGCAAGTTTTTTGCCATCTGTACTTTGAA
>JAYUTD010000494.1:0-3117 GCA_043755305.1 Saprospiraceae bacterium | reverse complement strand
AGTATTTAAACATTCTGTAAGTGAGTCCATGTTCATGGGCAAATTCACTTAAATTCAAAATGGTGCTATTGATTTCGACTTCTTTGTATTTGGTAAATGGTGAATACTTTGTATCCTCATCCACATAAAACCCAAATGATTCGGGGCTGCTAAGGATCTCTTTCAGCGCCAGTATTCTAAATACATACCTGGAGGTTTCTTCTGTAAGGTTTGCATCGAAGTAGGATGTTTCACCTTGAGCTGCTAAAGTTTTAGAAAGATTTCCTACGCCCATATTATACGCAGCAGCGGCATTGATCCATGAGCCCGTCATAGTCTTAAGATTTTTGAGGTACCTGCACGCTGCCCGTGTTGATTTCTCATAATGCAATCTTTCGTCAACTTCTGTGTCGACTTCAAGGCCATAGTCCGGTGCAGTAGCTTTCATGAATTGCCACAATCCTTTGGCACCGGCCGGGGAAGTAACATTCGCCATATTGCTTTCAGCTACAGCCAGGTATTTAAAATCGTCCGGCACACCTTCTTCAGACATAATCTTCTCCATCATTGGAAAAAACTTTGGTGCATTTTTCAATGCAAGTACTGTACTTGTATGAAAATAAGAATTGGTCAGTAACTCTTTCTCTATCCTTTCTTTGGTATCAGGATTCATAGGTACCAATTCACTTGCAAAAATGTAACTTTCTTTTATTTTTGGCGGCTTTACCAATTGAGGAAGGTCGTAGAATGGAACATTTACATCCGCATGCTTGAAACTTATAAAAAGCAAAATACAAGTCATGAAGAGCGCAATTAACGAGACCGCTTGTGTATTTATTTTTAGTTGCATGGTGAGTACTGAATTATGATTTACAAATATACATAAAAAAAACCTGGAAGGCAATGCTTAATGAATCCACAGTCCCTTCGCCTTCAAAAACGCAAATAAAAAATTATTATTACTAAAATTGAAAATCCATTAATGAATTGAATTTTATATGGGGACAGATGTAAAATAAATAAGGTTAAGAAATATAATTTGGTCTTTGGGATATGCAATGAAGTAGGAACTACCCGAAAGGAAAATATTTTCAATACCAATCTTTCCAACAGAAATCCTAAAATTCCATTTCGACATAAGAAGAGGCGAGCGAACCGCCCAATTGCGGGCCGATTTTTTCAATCCTGATCTTGGCATGAATAATTACTTCCCACTTGCTTCTGATATCCGCAAGAATAGAGAAACCAACCGTCTCCAAAAGAAGTCTCGGTGTATTCATTTGGTCTTTACATATTTGAAACAATGCTCCGTAATCAATAGATGAGCCAAGGTTCTCCGCTTCATATTTTTCATCCGGTATTTCTACCTCTAAAGTTATATTAAAAGAATGGCCATGAATCCTTTCTTCTTCAAAGTAGCCATGGAAGGCAAAAAAATGTGCTTTGGTTATCCCTATTTTCATATTATTAAATCTACTTCAAAAATAGAATTAATATGCGAAATAAAGCACAAATAGATTTAATATTGAATGGCCTTTAAAACAATCGGAACTATGCAACAACTACAAAAAAAAGACCACTCAAGCCATCCTTGATGGCGAGCAGTCTTCGCTTGCTGATCTATTTACTTCTTTATATTATACAGGTGTAATAAAAACCCACTAATTATCCGTTGCTTTTGATAGTTTATAGACGAAATATTTCTTTACTTTGTTGCTCTATTTAACACTAATTAACAGAAATTTAACTAATGATAGGTAACGAAAGAAAAATCAATGAAGAAAAATTTCTAAAAGAGTATATTAGATTAAATGCTCAGCAAAAAGCAGCTGTCGATGAAATCTATGGACCAGTCATGGTTGTAGCTGGACCAGGCACTGGTAAAACACAGTTGCTGGCTTTAAGGGTATGCAACATCTTAAGGCTTACCGACATGTACCCACAAAATATATTGTGTCTGACCTTCACGGATGCCGGTGCCAATGCGATGAGAAACAGGCTTGTTAAATTTATGGGCCCTGATGCCTATCTTGTTAGCATTTTTACCTACCATAGTTTTTGCAATAAAATAATCAGAGAGAACAACGAGTACTTTGGCCAATTCAAAGAATTGTCCAATGCCGATGAAATAGAAAGAATAGAATGCATCATGGAGATCATTGAGTCATTGCCAGTAGACCATATACTTAAAAGAAATGTAGGAAAAACCGATGCCGATAGAAATGCCTTTGAATACATTTTTAAAACAATGAAAAAAGAAGGCTGGATGGCAGACTACATAAAACAAAAAGCGGAGGAAGACGAAGAAAACCTTAAGAATGATCCCACAATGCGTTACCAACGCAAATCGGGTAAGTTTGAAAAAGGTGACCTGAAAGTGAATGAGATCAAATCCCGCATGGACAAATTAAAAATGGCCATTAATGTATCGCCGCTTATTGAATTGTACAATAAGCAACTGCATAAGCGGAGTAGAATTGATTATGAAGACACCATCAATCTTGTTTTAGAACAATTGCGGACCAACGAAGACATTAAGTTGAGGTATCAAGAGCAATACCAATTCATACTGGCAGATGAATACCAGGATACAAATGGAGCACAAAATGAAGTGCTATTCCAGCTTGCAGATTATGATGACCAACCCAATGTTTTTGTAGTAGGTGATGACGACCAGTCCATCTACCGGTTTCAAGGTGCAAGCATGTACAACATCATAAATTTCAAAAATAAATTCCAGCCAAAAAGCTACGTGTTGGACATTAACTATAGAAGCCATCAGGATATCCTGGATGCCGCCATGAAACTCATAGATTTCAATACAGAAAGGTTGAGTCACTTAGATGCTACTTTGACCAAAAACCTTACACAAGGCGCAGCAATGGACAATAGCATCGACCACAAACCTACTTTGAAAAAGTATGTCAATACGCTGGCCCAGGAAGTAGGTCTAATACAGGAAATAGTACAATTGCACGCCAAAGGTGAAGCATACAAAGACATTGTTGTTTTGTACAGAAGCCACAAAGAAATAACCAACCTGGTAAAATACCTTAGCAAAAAAAATATTCCAATCAAGGTAAAGAAGAAGGTAAATATATTGACGCAACCTGATATTGTTAAACTCAATACTTTGTT
>JAYUTD010000493.1:0-7792 GCA_043755305.1 Saprospiraceae bacterium | reverse complement strand
GAAGGATCAACGACAACATTGAGTCCTACTACAGGAGGTACATGGGCGAGCAGCAACACAGCAGTAGCTACAGTGACGAATGCCGGAGTTGTAACAGGAGTAAGTGGTGGTACAGCTACCTTTACCTTTACGAATAGCACGACACTGTGTCCATCGGATGCGACGAGTGCAATAACAATCAATAGCCTAACACCAATTAATAATAATGGGTCTGCCAGAATATGTATAGGAGCTACTACAATACTAAGCCCTTCATCTGGCGGCACTTGGACGAGCAGCAATATGGCTGTCGCGATAGTAAACCCATCAGGTGTGGTTTTTGGAATCGGCGCAGGTAGTTCGATTATGACTTTCATCAATAGTGCAGGATGTGCATCAAATACAACCATTCCTATCGATGTTGGTCAACCATTTAGCACTTCAATTGATTACAATGGTTCTGTCTGTTTAACAGACAATAAAACATTAGAGGCAGTGGCTTCAGGTGGAACAGCTCCATTTGTATATAATTGGACTGGTCCTTCTTCATTTTCAGCCTCAACAAAAATAATAAACATTACAGCTAATGGGAATTACTATTTGACCATATCTGATAGTTATGGATGTACTTCAACAACTTCAGGATTTGTTTATACTGCTTTTCAACCATTAATTGTTTCGCTTCAAACCCAAATATGTGAAGGGCAATCTATTACTTTAAATGTGAGTGGATCCTCCAATACAAACTATTTATGGAATAGCAATGCGGGCAATGCTACCACATCAAGTGTAACTGTATTTCCTTCAGTACCTTCTACAAATTATGTAGTGACAGTTACGAATAATCTTGGCTGTACGGCATCTGCTAGTGCATTGATTACAGTAATACCAAAGCCTATAATTTCAATAGCTGGCGCCTCCACTATATGTCAGGGATCAACCACTACATTGTCTCCTTCGTCAGGCGGTACCTGGACAAGCAGTAATAGTTCAATTGCTACAGTAAGTAATACTGGGTTGGTTACAGGTATTAGCGCAGGAATTGCTTCTTTTACATTTACAAATTTCATTACTGGTTGTGCTTCAGACCCTTCTTTACCGATAACAGTAAACCCCAAACCTACAGCAATTCTAACGGGGTCATCTGCAATATGCATCGGAAGTACGACGTCATTATCTCCTACATCAGGCGGAACCTGGATAAGCAACAATCCTTTGATTGCAAGTATTGATAATTCAGGAATAGTGACAGCTGTATCAGAAGGCACAGCTACCTTTGTATTTACCAATGCTCAAAATTGCGCATCAGACAATTCTGTTACTATCACAATCAATAAAAAAATTGACGCCATCCTTTCGGGACCGGCATCTATCTGTGTCGGAAATACTGCAGCCTTATCTTCTACAGTAAGCGGCGGCACTTGGACTAGCAGCAATCCTCCAATTGTAGCCGTCAGTAATCTAGGGCTTATTACTGGTATAAGCCCAGGCTCTGCTACGATTACCTATACGCATTATTCAGGAGCTTGTTTAAATGTTGCGACGCACAGTGTAAATGTAAATGCAAATCCTGTAATAAGTATTTATGGTGCACAAACAATATGTCAAGGGAATACTACACAACTTTCTCCTTCAGTAGGGGGTACCTGGACAAGCAACAATTCCTCAGTAGCAACTGTAACAAATGCTGGATTAGTGACTGCGATTGCACAAGGCACAGCAAGTTTTACATTTACCGAAACGCTTACCGGCTGTGTTTCTAGCCCAAGTCAACCAGTAACCGTTAATGCTTTACCCATTATTACTATACTAGGCGATGCCAATTTATGTATAGGAGGAAGCATTACTCTTTCGTCTACATCAGCTGGCACATGGTCAAGTAACGACAATGCTATTGCAACAGTTTCAAATACTGGAATTGTTACTGCATTGAGTGCTGGTTCAACTTTTGTTACTTTTATTTTTAATTCCACTGGATGCTCAAATGGATCTGCTCCTATAAATGTGGCTCCATTAATGAATGGGTCTATTGATTTTAATGGATCAATCTGTTTGACAAGCAATTCAATTCTTTCTGCTAATTTTTCAGGGGGAGTGAGTCCTTATTCTTATAATTGGATAGGGCCTTCGGGTTTTTCAGGCAATACCCAAGCTATACCTATTAACACCAATGGCAATTACTTTGTTACAATCACAGATTCTTATGGTTGCAGTATTTCTAGATCAGGTTTCGTCTATGAACAATTTATACCTATTTTCATAGGACTTCAATCACAAATCTGCGAAGGGCAAAGTCTCAATCTGCAAGTAAATGGCAATAATGTCACTTCGTACCTTTGGAGCAGCAGTGCAGGCAATTCCACTCAGGCCAGCGTTACTGTGACACCAAGTGTACCATCTTCCGTTTATATGGTGACAGTAACCAACAATATAGGATGTACAGCTTCATTGACTGCAAATATAAACGTAACACCAAAGCCAATAATCTCAATAAACGGTCCGGCTGCTATATGCATCGGAACCAATACAAATATGCTCCCAGCTTCAGGTGGAATTTGGGTGTCAAATAATCCTTCTATAGCAACCATCAATGGCTCTGGCTTAGTAACAGGGTTAGCCAGTGGAACGGTAACTTTTACCTATACTAGCTTATCGACTAACTGTGTTTCAAATCAGAGCTTACCTGTAACAGTTAATCCTAAGCCTGTAGTTTCTATAACTGGAGCAAATAATATATGTGTGGGCAGTACTACTACATTAGCCCCAACAAGTCAAGGCACATGGGCAAGCAGCAATAATGCCATTGCTACAGTGACAAGCGGTGGTGTTGTAAATGCCATTTCTGATGGACAAGTAAACTTTACGTATACTTTAACATCAACTGGATGCATGTCAGATGCGACCCTTCCAATTTCAATAAATCCTAAACCCACAGTGCTTATAAATGGTCCAAACAGCATATGTGTTGGATTTACAACTAATGTATCACCTAGCTTTGGCGGTACTTGGTTAAGCACCAATCCTTCAGTTGCAACAGTTGCAAGCAATGGTCTCGTTACAGGTGTATCTGCTGGTACTACGACTTTTATTTATACTGAAACCAATGGCTGCACTTCTAATCCTACAGCCGAAGTTACCATTAAAGCAAAACCAGTAATTTCGATTGTGGGTAGTAATTCAATTTGTATAGGTGCTAACACCAATATGCTTCCAAATTCCGGGGGAATATGGACTTCATCAAATTCATCTATTGCCTCAATAACCAATACAGGATTGGTAACAGGGATATCAGCAGGAACAGCTAAATTTACTTTTACTAATTCGACTACTGGATGTTCGTCACTTGAATCAGCACCTGTCACTATATTGCCAAATGCAGTAATAAGTCTTAATGGGCCATCTGTATTGTGTATAGGAGCCACCACAAATTTTATGCCTTCATCAGGGGGTACATGGACTTCTAATCAACCAATGATTGCCTCAATCAATAATTCAGGCATTGTAACAGCACTTGCTCAAGGATTGTCAACATTTAGATTTACCAATACACTAGGATGTCAATCAGCCAATTCTGTAAATATTACTGTTAACCCTAGACCATCTACAATTTTGCAAGGCGATGCCGATATATGTGTTGGTGGCAATACTCAATTTTATCCTCAATCAGGCGGCACTTGGTCTAGCAATAGTCCATCAATTGCTATCATCAACAATAATGGCTTGGTACAGGGAGTCAGTCAGGGATCTACTACATTTAAATTTACTGACAACATTACTACTTGCACATCAAACAATTCAGCACCTATCAACGTACTTGATCCATTGAGCGTAGGATATACGGGACCGACCAGCATATGTGTAGGAAGCACTACCACCCTTTTTCCATCTTTTGGAGGGACATGGATTAGCAATAATTCAAATATAGCTACAGTAAGTAGCAATGGCGCAATTACTGCCATTTCCCCCGGCATTGTCAGTTTTACTTTTACAAACAGCATAAGTGGTTGCCAGGCGATTACAACAACACCGCTTACAGTTAATCCTAATCCATCTATTTCAATCACAGGGCCTTTATCTCTATGTATCGGCAATACTTCTAGTGTAAGTCCAACTTCTGGTGGGGTATGGCTTAGCAATAATCCCGCTGTTGCCACTATTAATAACAGTGGCCAAATAACAGCTGTTATTGCAGGAAATGTAACTTTTAGATTTACAGATAGTGCTACAGGATGTTTGTCATCGGTTAGTCAAAATTTTACGGTAAGTAACAAGCCGATTGTCAGTATTGTAGGAAGTCCATCTATTTGTATAGGCACTACTACTTCGATATATCCTTCTTCAGGAGGCACATGGCAAAGCAACAATCCGGCAATTGCCACATCATCCAACTCGGGAGTTGTAGTTGGGTTAGCAGCGGGTACAGTTACTTTCAGATTTTTGGAAGCGGCTACGGGTTGCGAATCTGACAACACCCTTCCTATAACAGTCAATCCAAAACCTTCAATTAGTATCTCAGGACCTAATGCTATCTGTATTGGAAGCACCACCAATTTATTACCTTCAACTGGTGGATCCTGGACAAGCAACAATACAAGTGTTGCTACAATTAATTCAACAGGATTAGTTATTGGAATTGCGCAGGGAGTAACTTCATTTTTATTTACTTCTTCAACAGGTTGCCAATCAGATGCAAGCCAACTTATTACTGTCAATGGAAGACCAAGTATATCTATCACAGGGCCAACGAATATTTGTGTTGGGGCCAGCACTACAATGAGCCCTGCTATTGGAGGTACATGGACTTCAAATAATATTGCGATTGCCACTATTAGCAATACTGGCATCGTTTCTGCATTGGCTCCAGGACAAGCTACATTTATTTTCACCAACTCGACATCAGGATGTGCTTCGATTGCTTCAACTCCGGTCACTGTAAATGCTAAACCAATTGCCACGGTCAACGGACCTTCAATTATTTGTATTGGCAGCTCAACCCAACTCTTGCCTTCTACAGGTGGAGTATGGTCTAGTTCTAACAGTTATACTGCTACAGTTAATAATACAGGTCAGTTAGTGGGTATTGATGCAGGCATAGCTACCTTTGTTTATACCAATACTCAAACAGGTTGCTCTACAGATGGTACACTGTCTATTACCGTAAACCCCAGGCCAATTGTTACTTTAGCAGGCCTAGCGGCTATTTGTATTGGTACAACTACCATGTTTACAGCTACAGGCCAGGGAACATGGACAAGTAGAAACCCAACAATCGCTTCTATAAATAACGCTGGCATAGTTACAGGATTGTCTAACGGTACTGCCAGATTTACTTTTACCAATACAGCTACCGGCTGTATCTCATCGCAATCTTCTGCGATTACCGTCAATCCAAAGCCACCCGTTTTCTTAACTGGACCATCCGATATATGTGTGGGTAGTGCAACTACGCTTTCACCTAATAGCGGTGGTACATGGACAAGCAACAACCCCGCTATTGCTACTGTAAGCAATGCAGGAATAGTCACTGGAATTTTGGTAGGATCAACTTCATTTGTTTACACCGAGTCTATCTCTGGTTGTGTATCTAACAGTACTTCAGTTGTCAATGTAGTCAGTCCAAGATCCGTAAGTATTGTGGGTCAGTCAAAAATTTGCATTGATCAAAATTCATATTTATCCCCATCTTCAGGTGGTGTCTGGATTTCTACAAATACGGCTATAGCTACAGTCAATAACTTAGGTGAAATAACGGCCAAAGCGCCAGGTAAAGTTTCCTTTCAATTTACCGATGCCACTACCGGATGCATATCGTCCTTGCCTGTAGAAGCTTTAACTGTCATCAGTTGCATTGACCCGGATTTTAATGTTACGCTTGTCAATACGAATGTCAATGGAAATGTTTATACAAATGATGACTTCCCGATTACTACATCAGTTGAATACAGCACTCAGCCAAGTCTCCAATCAAAGCCAAATAACAGTGTCGCTACATTGCTTGTAAATAGCAATGGCAGTTATACATTCAGTGCAAATAAGCCGGGCCAATACGTTTACAATGTTGGATTGTGTTTCCTTTCTTCGGGGTGTACTTACAGTAATTTGATTTTGACTGTAATAGATGATAAGGACATAAATAAGAAAATGGTTGCTGGTACTGATATTGCGTCCACCTATAGAGATTCTTCAGTTTCGATAAACACTTTGTATAATGACAAGTGTATTAATTCCATTACATGTGGTTTACAAGATCAGCAAATGAATATTATGAATCAACCTTTCAATGGTTTGATTTCAGGAAAACCCAATGGTTGGTCCCTTTATATACCCAACAATCAATTTGTGGGTATTGATACTGTAAACTACCGCATTTGTGAATTGTTGAGCACTACCAATTGCAAGTACGCCACTCAGTTAGTTACCGTTAAACACCCTTCAGCAGTAAATTCTACAGTGGCCGCCGATGATTTCTTTTCTGTTTACCAAGACACGGTAATAGTTGGCAACTTAATTCTGAATGACAGTGACCCTGAAAAAGACCAACTATCCATCATACCTCAGGGCAGTGCTGCTAATCCTATCTTATTGCCACAAGGGCAGTACTATATATTGAGTAATGGTGCATTTACCTTTGTTCCAATACAAGGATTTTATGGCCCATTGGATATTGTTTATACTCTGTGTGATGACAATACAGATCAATCTTGTACTCAGGCTACAGTACATCTTTTGATTATAAAAGACATGACATTGCGAATAAGAGCATACTTAGAGGGATCTTTAATTGAAAGTGGTGAATTTAATAGCTCAGGAAGACCTTTAATGAGGGATGGATTAAGGCAAAATGTCTTTGACGGGAAAAACCATATACCAATACACAACCCTTATAAAATACCAACCAATGAAGTCAATATAACCCAAAAATATGGTACTGTACTTTTTGGAAATGAAAATAATTTTGACCTGATACAAGATTCCTTAGCTGTGTTTTCTGTTATAGGTGAAAATGCAATTGTAGATTGGGTTTTTGTGGAAATTAGAGATAAAGCAGATGTGTACCACAAACTATCTTGCAGGGCAGCATTGATTCAAAGAGATGGCGATGTTGTTGATCTCGACGGCGTAAGCGATGTAAAATTTCCAAGATTAAATGCAGACAGCTTTTATGTTGTAATAAGACATAGAAATCACCTTGGGGCAATGTCCTTGCTTGTATCGCAAAATGACTTGGTTGATTTTACCAAGTTAACTACACAGGTATTTGATTTTGGTACTTCATTGCAAAATGGAAGAGACTATACAGGCCTTGCCACCAATAATTTTGTAATTCAAGGATACAGAGCATTATGGGCCGGGGATTTTGATGCCGATGGTAAATTGAAATTCACCAATCCAAATGATGACCAGAACATGCTTTTCTTTGATGTATTTTCAAGTCCTGACAATACCTCAGGCAATGCCAATTACAACTTTACCATAGGATATTATCAAGGTGACTTTAACATGAATGGTAAGTCAAAATACGACAATCCAAACGATGATAAAAATTTATTGTTTAGCCAAATATTACTCTATCCATTAAATGAACAGTATTTGTCCAACTTCAACTTCTTTATAGAGCAGATTCCAAAAAATTAAAATGCATTTGAAAGGTGTTCTGTAAATATCAACCAATTACATTCAAACATTTAAAGTATATGACTTTTTATGTTATGTTGTAAATGTATAAAAAGTCATTTTTAATTGTAAGAAATTTTACAATTAAAAATATTGGATGGTAAATAAGTAGTGGTTTAGCCCACATTTTTTGTCTGTT
>JAYUTD010000492.1:0-3122 GCA_043755305.1 Saprospiraceae bacterium | reverse complement strand
ATGCTGATGCAACCGATAAAGAAGAAAGAATCCATTTGCTTAATAGTGCTGTAGAAGTTTGCCATACGTTGGGATTGCAAAAAGAAGAAACGTATATTTTTGCATTGCTTAACGAAGATTTTAATTCTAAGAAGACGCCGGGCATATTGCTTAACTATGCAGAAAAATTAAAACAGACGGGCAAAACAATACCTTCCGAAATCTTATATTCAGGTATAGTGGAAAATTTTGCCGAGTCAGACGAGGCAAAAAAAGCCATGCAAAATATTGGCCGTTCTAAGACCGCATTACATGAAATACTTATAATGCAAAGTAAGGCAATCTTCTCCCGAGAAGGCCAAATAAATGAGAGCAAAGCAAAAGATTTTATCAATAATGCGGAAGCATGGTCATTGGCTTTTCCTAAAGATACATCCTCAGCAACATTATTATTTATGTCGGCTGAAGTTGCAAGGTCTATTGCCTCATGGACTAAAGCGGTTTCTTTGTACACCAACCTTGTGCATAAATATCCTACCCACAAACAAGCTCCCATTGCTTTATTTATCAAAGGATTTTTATTGGAGACAGAATTGAAAGATAGTCAGGGTGCAGTAAAAGTATTCAAAGAATTCATTGCACGTTATCCATTGCATCCTTTTGCTGATGATGCACAATTTTTATTGGCAAATGCCGGAAAGAGCGACAAAGATTTGTTGAATCAGGTAAAAAGTAAAAAATAGTATAATTGTAACTCGGTATTGACGATTTACCTTTAAAGGAGATAAGAAGTTCGGTTTAATTAATTTCCCAAATTTAAGCTAAGATAGACTTAAAAATACTTGGTATTAATTTTTATTTTATTAAATTTGTATCAAGAATACAAAATATAATTTTTAACATTTAAAATTGAAGAAATGGCAAAGAAAGTTGCAATCAATGGTTTTGGAAGGATAGGTAGATTGGTTTTCAGACAGATCTATAATATGGAGGGCATTGATGTAGTAGCAATCAATGATTTGACAGATGCTGAATCATTGGCTCATTTATTGAAATATGATACGGCACATGGCCGATTCAACGAAAAAGTTGAAGCTGCGGAAAATGCCATAGTTGTAAATGGAGAGAAGATAAATATATATGCTCAAAAAGACCCTTCGCTTATACCATGGGGAGCACATGATGTTGATGTAGTTTTAGAGTGTACCGGATTTTTTGCCGATGAAGCTAAGGCAGCTGCGCACTTGACTGCAGGTGCAAAAAAAGTGGTGATTTCAGCTCCGGCTACAGGCAATCTAAAGACAGTGGTGTTTAATGTAAACCACAATATTTTAGATGGCAGTGAGACAATAATATCTTGTGCGTCATGCACTACCAATTGTCTTGCTCCAATGGCAAAAGTATTGAATGACACATTTGGAATTGTAAATGGATTGATGACAACTGTGCACGCATTTACCAATGACCAAAACACTCAAGATGCACCACATCCAAAAGGGGATATGAGAAGAGCAAGAGCTGCTGCGCATAATATTGTTCCAAATAGTACAGGCGCTGCCAAAGCTATAGGGCTTGTGTTACCGGAATTAAAAGGCCTTTTAGATGGTTCAGCACAGAGGGTTCCTACTATTACAGGTTCGCTTACAGAACTTACTGTAATACTAAAGAAAAAAACCACAGTGGATGAAATCAATACTGCGATGAAAGCTGCTGCCAACGAAAGCTTTGGTTATACCGAAGACCCAATCGTAAGTTCAGATGTAATAGGTATTTCGTATGGATCACTTTTTGATGGTACGCAGACCAAAGTGCAAACGGTAGGGGATACACAGCTGGTCAGAACCGTTTCCTGGTACGACAATGAGATGTCGTATGTATCCCAATTGGTAAGGACGCTTCATTACTTTACAGGCTTGACCAAATAATTACAAGAAAGTATATAGGGTTTACTACTCTGAAGCTTTAGTAATTTTTTTTGCAAGTGTGTTATATGTTTTTTTATACAATATCACTTTGGGTAAGAACGATTTTTTTGAACATCAAATGGATTCTTTAGTTTCCACTATAAATATTTTTTAAGATGAAGCATATTCAATTTAACGATAAAAAGGTATTGGTAAGGGTTGATTTTAATGTGCCACTGAATGACAAATTCGAAGTTACAGACAATACCAGGATCGAAAAAGCAATACCCACTTTAAAGTATATCTTGGAGCAAGGTGGAACGTTGATTGTTTGCACACATCTTGGAAGACCGAAACCAGGAGCGGACAATAGTGCTTATTCAGCAACGCATTTGGTGCCTGAATTTTCTAAATTGTTAGGACACGAAGTCAAATTCGTAAATGATTGCATAGGTGATGCTGTAAAGTCAGCTGTGTCAGCAATGAACAAAGGGGATGTTTTACTTCTAGAAAACACGAGATTCTATAAAGAAGAAACAGAAGGAGACGAAAAATTTGCCCAAGCGCTAGGATCCGTTGCTGATATTTATATCAACGATGCTTTTGGTACAGCACATAGAGCTCATGCTTCTACGACGACAGTTGCTAATTATTTTGATAAAGACCATAAAGGCTTTGGATTTCTTATGGATGCTGAAGTAAAAAATGGCCAAAAAGTATTGATGGAAGCAGAAGCACCGTTTACGGCTATAGTTGGCGGTGCCAAAGTTTCTGACAAAATACAATTGCTGGAAAACCTTATGAATAAGGCCAACAACATATTGATTGGTGGTGGTATGGCCTACACTTTTATTGCCGCAAAAGGAGGTAACATTGGCAAATCGCTATTTGAGAAAGAACATATTAACCTAGCTTTAGAAATATTGGGTGGAGCCGAAGAAAAGGGATGTACCATCTATTTGCCGAATGATAGTGTAGTGGCTTCCTCCTTTTCAGCAGAGGCAGAAAGTAAAGTTTGCCAAAGCGATGACATTGAACCTGAATGGATGGGCTTAGACATTGGGCCTGAAGCAATTGCTACCTATTGTGATGTAATTAAAAAATCAAAAACGATCATTTGGAATGGCCCTATGGGTGTATTTGAATTTGAAAAATTTTCCAAAGGTACATTTGCTGTGGCTCAGGCGGTGGCTGACGCTACTGCACTTTGTGCATTTTCGCTTATTGGCGGTGGAGACA
>JAYUTD010000491.1:0-3126 GCA_043755305.1 Saprospiraceae bacterium | reverse complement strand
AGGCAATATTGACATTGATACATTAGAAGATTATGAAAAATTCGTAGCCATGCCTTAAAAGCAACAAGCAACAATTGCACGAATGAAAAAATCTCCCTTTCAGCAATAATTTTATCCCGATTACTTAGGGCTTGCTGAAAAAGTCAGATGTATGAATGCCGTAAAAAATTCGTCGCAAACGAATTTAGGCATGAACTGCAAAATACTTTTTGCAGCATGGATTAAGTTGTGAAAAGATATAAAAATACCTCGAGCTGAAGCTGGTGAAGTAGAATGTGTGCAGCTGGCTAATATAAAAATTTCACTTTCTATTTATAGAAAGTGCAAGGGTCTTGAAGCTTTTCTTCAAATAACCGTGCACTTATTTGACAATATTTTAATGTATCAAGTTTAAAATCAAATTTTTATATGTTTTTCAGCACGCCCTAATTACAATTATTTTATTTTCGTAATAATTACCTATTTTATATTATTATCTTTACCCTACTTTACTAAAAATTTATAAGTCATCATGGCAATATTCAAATTAAACATCAACGGATCTACGAAAGAAGTAGATGCCGATCCTTCTACACCAATGCTTTGGGTATTGCGGGATCACCTCAATTTGTTTGGGACAAAATTTGGCTGCGGCATAGCATCCTGCGGTGCTTGCACGATCCATGTCGATGGCAAAGCGATGCGATCGTGTGTATTGCCTGTAGGCGTGGTAAACAATAAAGCCATTACTACCATTGAAGGATTATCTGAATTAGGCGATCATCCTGTGCAAGAAGCTTGGCTTGAGCACGATGTACCGCAATGCGGGTATTGCCAGGCTGGTCAGATTATGACGGCGGCAGCTTTGCTAAAGGAGAATCCCAATGTTACCGATCAGGAGATTGATGCTGCCATGAATGGCAATCTGTGCAGATGCGGTACTTATCTAAGAATTAAAGCTGCAATCAAAACGGCAGCAAAAAATATGTAAACCATTTTTATTTTCACTACTAACAACGGGTAGAATATGACAACTGTAAAAACAACATTTGGAAGAAGGTCTTTCATCAAAAGTACTGCACTCGCTGGAGGGGGAATGATGATTGGTTTTAGCTGGTTTGCCTCCTGTAAGCCTTCAAAAAAAGAAATCTTGGCTTTGCCAAAAGAATGGTACAATTTTAATGGGTATTTGAAAATTGGAGAAAACGGTGTGGTAACCATATTGTCACCCAATCCGGAGATAGGCCAAAATGTGAAAACATCGATGCCAATGATAGTCGCTGAAGAGTTAGACATTGATTGGAAAAATGTAATCGTAGAACAGGCCGACCTTAATACAAGTTTATATAGCTGGCAAATCGCCGGAGGAAGTCGGTCCATCAGTTCTTCATGGGATGCGCTACGTATGGCAGGAGCTACAGCAAAACACATGTTGAAAGAAGTTGCTGCAGCACAATGGAAAGTACCTGCATCGGAATTGACCACTGTAAATGGCATCATATTGCACAAAGCCTCAGGTAAAGCAATTGGTTATGGAGAGGTAGCGTCAGCCGCTTCTAAACTTGCAGTGCCTAAAGAAGTGAAGATGAAGGAACCAATAGAATATACTATCATAGGTACCTCCAGAAAAAATGTCGATAGCCAAAAAATCGTGACCGGTCAACCTCTTTTTGGCATTGATTATACAGAGCAGGGTGCTTTGATAGCAATGATTGTGCACCCGCCTGCCTTTGGCTTAAAGCTAAAGTCGGTGGACCTCACCGCAGTAAAAACTATGCCGGGCATAAAGGACGCTTTTGTTTTTGAAAATTATAAAAAAGATACAGAAAGGCAATGGTCAGATGTGCAGGCATTCTCTGAACTTATCGCAGTGGTAGGGGATACCACCTGGCAAGTGATGAATGCAAAGAAAGCCATAAAGCCAGAGTGGGAATCTATAAAGGCATCCAATGAAAAAAGGCCAATGTTTGGTAAAGAAATAGAAATCAATACACCAGCTGGTTTGGAAAATACAGAGACCCATATGCAGACCATGCAAGATGCTGCAGCGCATAAAAGCAAAGTGGTTCGTAAAGATGGTGACCCTGCTTCTGTATTCAAAAAAGCGGCTTATGTTTTAGAAAGAAATTATACCTGCCCTTTTCTATCCCATAGCACAATGGAGCCCATGAACTTCTTTGCCAATGTCACGGCAGACAAAGCAATACTTACCGGTCCAATCCAAACCCCGGAGTATTTGGAGAAAACGGTTGCGGCAAGATTGGGTATGCCTGTAGAGAAAATCGAAATTAAGCTTACCAGAATGGGCGGCGGATTTGGTAGAAGATTGTATGGCCACTTTGGCGTTGAAGCGGCTGTCATTTCTCAAATGATGAAGCAGCCTGTGAAATTAATTTATACCAGAGAAGATGATATGACTACGGGTGTGTATAGACCAGCCTATCACGCAAAATATAAAGCAGCTTTTGATGAAAATAAAAATCTGACAGCATTCCATGTTTCCGCAGGTGGAATTCCGGAAAGCCCTCTGGTAGCCAATAGATTCCCCGCCGGGGCAATAGACCATTATCTGGCAGAGGAATGGACAATACCATCTAATATTAGTGTAGGTGCATTCAGAGCTCCACGATCCAATTTCATTGCAGGTGCGGAACAGTCCTTCCTTGATGAAGTGGCAGAGTACATGGGCAAAGATCCTATTCAATTCAGGCTAGACCTTTTTGATCGTGCTAAAAACAAGCCTGTTGGTAAAGACAATGACTATGATGCTGAGCGATATGCAGGTGTGCTCAGGCTGGTCAAAGAAAAAGCTTTGTGGGATAAGCCGCAGCAAGGAGTCAGCAGAGGGGTAGCGGCCTATTACTGCCACAATACCTATGTAGCCCATGTGCTTGATATTGTCATGGATAATCAAAAGCCAATAATCAAAAAAGTAACATCAGCAGTGGATTGTGGCATAGTGGTCAATCCCGATGCAGCGACTAATTTATCTCAAGGTGCAGTGGTCGATGGTATTGGACACAGCATGTACAGCAGGATGACATTCAATGATGGAGTGCCGGAGCAAAGCAACTTCAATGCATATAAACTTATACGGCATACTGAGGCACCAAAAGAAATAGAGGTACATTTTGTTAAAAACGACAT
>JAYUTD010000490.1:0-3130 GCA_043755305.1 Saprospiraceae bacterium | reverse complement strand
GCCCTTAATTTCAACGAAGAAAAATGGAAAGCATTTTATAAAGGCCACGGCTATTTAGCCTCATCAATTCCCAATGGCTATGGTTTAGGGAGCAGTGGGACTGTGGTAGCTGCATTTTTTGATACTTTTGTAGAAGCTACAAATGATTTCAAAACCAATACCCAAAAGCTGAAAAAATTATTTAGTGAAATGGAGGCATACTTTCACGGCAGCAGCTCCGGAATTGACCCATTGCTTTCCTACATTCAAAAACCCCTCTTATACCACAACGACATTATCGAAACCATTGATTATACACCAAATCTTATGTGCTTTGAACTTATAGATAGCGGCAGAAAGAGGTTTATGGATAAACCAATTTTGGCCTTTAATGAAAAACTTCTGGATCAATCTTTTAATACAGCTATGGAATTGCTTAAGAAAACCAACAATGCTGCAATCCAAGCCTTACTCAGTCAGGACAAAGAGTCGCTCCGCTTAAGCATTGCATTGATAAGTGAACTCCAATTTACACACCTGGGCTACCTCATTACAGATGAATTAAAAAATGTGTGGGAGGCAGCTTTAACAACTTCAGGCCTGAAATACAAGCTGTGTGGTGCTGGTGGTGGCGGCTTTTACATGAAAGCTGATGTAGATCCAATCCCGCAAATACATTGATACTTAAGCATTGAATAGTTACCTTAATTTAACTATTTTGAATTGATTATCCTTTAAATCATACCCTTTGTAAATCTCAGTATGCTCATAAAAAAAGCATAATACACAAAATTTTTTTTCCAAAGGACACCTAAAAATGTATCGCGTCCCTAAGCTCTCCATCATTACATACCAGTATTTGTAACGTATTGACTTACTGTGGGACCACAGTCGAACTTATCTTTGCTTTGACCCTTTGCTTTATCTCAATAATTTTAAATTGAGGATCGGTCACAAAGCCCATGCCGTAGATTGTATCGCCCTTGGACGGCTGTGTAATTCGTATAAATTTTTCTGTGTATATTTTCTTACTTGTCTCATCCCATATGAGCTCTGAAGTCTGGAGTCTGTCATTTTCACTATTGTAAAACACTACATTTCCTTTTGCGATCATAGTTTTCAACCTTGGATTCCTTACAGCATAATCTGCTTTGAGCCAACTTGTGGGCACCTTACTGTCATTTAAGAAACTTATAAGAATACCTTTGGGGAAAACATCTTTTGGTTCAGCAACATCATTGTATCGCTCAAGTATTGGGGACTCGATGATTAATTTTACCTGAGCAGAATCACTGTATATAATTTTCACTTTTTGACCAACATCTTTGGTGACGTCGTATTTTTTTGTAATAGCGTTGACTTCTTCTATATTGTTGGTACAACCACTCATTAGCGCAACGCAAATTATAGTATACCTACTCCACCACTGTGACATCACCTGAAAATGTAAGTTGTGCATCATCAATAAATTCCACTACTGCAAGCCAAACATAGACTCCAGGATTGACTTTTTTACCATTAAAATCTGCTTTCCAGCCTTCATCAAAATTTTTAATATCAATGTCTGTTCCTACATACATTTTATTGCCCCATCTATCATAGACTTCAAGTTTCCTTATCTTTCTCACTGCTTTACCACCTTCTAATCTAAAAATACCATTGATTCCATCCTGCCCACTTTTTATTATGTTAGGTGAAAACACAGGTCTAATAATTTTAACCCTTACATTTACAATATCAGTTCCAGTGCATCCATTTTCATCTGTAACCAGCAATTGGTATCCCTTGTCCTTTAATGGTAAAAACGGTGTGTTAAATTGATCTACAAAGTCTATGCTGTCTTTGGGTGACCATTGAGGTGTACCTATTCCCGTACCACCAGTAAAACTTCCATTTAGCTCACTTTTTTCTCCCAAATCCACTTCGATGTCCTCGCCAGCATCGACAATAATTTGGGGTGGCTGAGTAATAATTACAGGTGTTTTATTGGTACAGCCTTTTTTATCCCTAATATATAATGTATAATTACCTGCCTTTAAGTCTGAAAACCTAGCTGAAGGCTGAAAATCAATACTATCTAAGCTATAAACATACTTTGGTGAACCATTTACGCCTAAAGCCTCAATCTGTCCAGTGCTAAAATCATAGCACGCAATGTCATTGGCAAAAGCACTTACTGCAAGGGTACTGGTGTCTTTACAACAAGCATTGATGAACAAATCCAATATCTTAGTGACAGTGCATCCTCTGGTTGTCGTTACCGTAAGTGCGGTAGTCTTCTTTCCAAAAGAATTGTAGGTAACATCAACGGGACCTTCTGCGCTTGATGAAGGAGGACTGGATCCTTCACCAAAATTCCATTGGTAAGAATTTATAGGGTCAGTTTCTCCCTCTGATTTATTTGTAAAAGTTATTGTTTTATCACATTCAAATCTATCCAATGCACTGGTTTGAAAATCAACTTTAGGCCCTAAAAATGTCCCTGAGCCACCAAATTTCATAGCAAATCCCAATCCAGATCTGCTGTAATTATTGACAACCAAAACATAGGATTTTCCGGAAACCATATCCAATGCTTTCGCAAAATTGTTTTGACTCGAAAACGCACATCCGGCAGGCTCTTGCAGGTCAGAATCTGATTCGCTCAATCCAGTTGGTCCATTGCATCTTGACCAGGTTGAAACTGGATCTATTGCACCAGTATTGCCATTTGTATTAGCCCCGGCAGCTACACATCGCACAACAGTTTTTCCAGTGCAATCATCAATACCATTGGGCAATTCATATACAGAAAAGTCAAGATCATCTGTGATATCTACATTTAGATTCGCAGAATTATTATTTGGGGTTAACGTAAAACTCAATGTACCACTTTTGTCACAGGTCCATTTATACCAGGAAGACTGAAATTCTTCTGAAATACAATTCGTTTTTTCAACTTCATTTGTCACTTCGCCGGAACCCGATAAACTATTTACAACAAATGGGTCTTTATCACACAATTTTACGGCTTTAATACAATCACTTTCAGGAATTTTAACAGAAGTCAACTCGTCCAAACAAAGTTTAAAAGAGCCTTCTCCACCAATATTTGATTCTACCATTATATAATAGACTTTACCCAAGACAAGTTTGTTGTATAAAAATTCAT
>JAYUTD010000489.1:0-7831 GCA_043755305.1 Saprospiraceae bacterium | reverse complement strand
TATCTTCAGCCACAACTACATGGGTATTTAAAAAACTTTTTGCGAAAGTAAGGCCCATATTACCTCCACCTATTACAAGTATCTTCATTTTTCTTGATTTTGATAAATTAGATTCAATATTAGCTAAAATAATACACATGAGCAAACGATGACACAAATTGATGCAGGATAGATGGAAAAGCCTTGATACAAATAGTTGTTAAAACAATAAGCCATACGGTCTTTAAAATGAATCGGCATTTCGCTTTTCATTAATGCAGCTCTAATTTTTCATTCTCCTTTTACAACGGTATTTTTCCAAAATAATATTTTTGGGATTAGACAAAATACTGCCACAAATAGAAGTATTTGTAAAAATAGCCATCAAAATATATTAGCGAGATATTCTACCACAACTTTAAAATATTGGTCAAATTCCTTTTATAGCAAAACAAATGTAAGTTTTTATTATCTTTGTTATACTTAACTAAAACAAATTTTCTCAAATGTTATCAAATTCATCTTACACATTCGGACAGGAAACAGATGCAAAAACCACTTTAGACAATTGGGTTAAAAACATGGCACTACATATGAATGCAACCAACATTCATTGGTGCAATGGCTCAGAAGAAGAGTACAGTCAATTATGCAACAAGTTGGTTGAAAAAGGCACATTCATTAAATTGAATCAGGAAAAAAGACCCAATTCATTTGCTTGTTTCAGCGACCCTTCAGATGTGGCCCGTGTAGAAGACCGCACTTTTATCTGCTCAAAGAGAAAAGAGGATGCCGGGCCGACCAACAATTGGATGGATCCCAGAGAAATGAAAGAAATATTGGAGGGCATCACAAAAAATGCCATGACTGGCAGGACGCTTTATGCCATACCTTTTTGTATGGGACCTGTAGGCTCTGCATTTAGCAAGTATGGCATTCAAATTACCGATTCTGAATACGTGGTAATCAATATGAAAATTATGACCCGAATGGGTGCAAATATTCTTCCTTATTTATTGGAACAAGAATATGTAAAATGTGTACACACAGTAGGTGCTCCTATGCAGAAGGATGCTGAAGATGCAAAATGGCCATGCAATCCTACAACAAAATATATAACCCATTTCCCGGAAGACAGATTGGTTATATCCTACGGAAGTGGCTATGGCGGAAATGCTTTATTGGGGAAGAAATGTTTTGCGCTGCGCATTGCATCGGTGTTAGGAAGAGATGAAAATTGGTTGGCTGAACATATGCTTATATTGGGCGTAGAATCACCTGAAGGGGATAAGGATTATGTAGCAGCGGCATTTCCAAGCGCATGCGGCAAAACCAATTTCGCCATGTTGATTCCACCAGCCGGCTTAGACAAATGGAAAGTAACAACAGTGGGAGATGATATAGCCTGGATACACAGGACAGATGAAGGTAAACTCAATGCTATAAATCCTGAAGCCGGTTATTTTGGGGTAGCGCCAGGCACAAGTTACAAGACCAATTCCAATGCCATGGAGACCATCAAAGCGAATACCATATTCACCAATGTAGCCATTACAGAGGATGGAGATGTTTGGTGGGAAGGTTTGACCAAAGAAATACCAGCCAACCTCATTGACTGGACTGGCAAAAAATACGATCCTACTTCAGGAAAACCTGCTGCACATGCCAATTCAAGATTCACTGCCCCGGGATACCAAAATCCTGTAATTGATCCAAAATGGGACGATAAGGATGGGGTACCTTTAAGTGCTTTTATATTTGGCGGAAGAAGGAGTACTACTGTACCTTTGGTATACCAATCTTTCAATTGGAGTTTTGGAGTATACCTGGCTGCTACAATGGGCTCTGAGACAACAGCTGCAGCATTTGGAGAGCAAGGAAAAGTAAGAAGAGACCCATTTGCAATGCTTCCTTTTCTAGGTTACCACATTGGTGACTACCTCAATCACTGGTTGCAATTTGGCAAAGATTTGCCCAATCCACCGAGAATTTTCAATGTCAATTGGTTTTTAAAAGACGACAATGGAAATTTTGAATGGCCGGGTTTTGGTCAAAACATGCGTGTATTGAAGTGGGTCGTCAGTAGAGTCAATGGAAAAGCATCAGCAGTAGAATGTCCTATTGGTTGGATACCAAGATACCGAGACATGGATTTCACTGGTATGGAAGAATTTGCAAGAGAAAATTTTAGGAAGGTCATGACCATCAACAGAGAGCTTTGGAAACAAGAACTCTTGCAACATGAAGACCTGTTTTCCAAAATGTACGACCGACTGCCTAAAGAAATATTCTTTATAAGGCAACTGCTACTTTCAAGTTTGTGGAGAAGCCCTGAAGTATGGGATGACCACCAATAATGCATGTTTTATTTCCGCCAAAATCATTAAAAAACATATAAATCACTATTTTAGGGTATTTACCTTAGGCGTACTTTTTCATGTTAAATCAAAGTTTAATACAATAGTACTTATGCGTTAAAAGGTTATAATATAGATTTTTGTATCAACTGTAAAATTTTTTGCAATTGTGTTTAATTTAGCATTTTGTATGTGTAATGATTAAAAGAAAGGCTAATTTTGCTTATCCTAATGGGAAATAGATAAAAGTTTAAAAATTGGATTTGTTTTTTTGTTTCATCTATATACCATAAGCAGGACTAAAAAGAAAATACCCAAAAAGACATTTCATTGAATTGCAGTTATGCAATGTGAAAATTAGAAAATCCAAAAAAAGATAAACTTACACTTTAAGCCTTCAGACTTACACTTTAGGCATATGAGAGTTCTCTTTCGAGAACTCTTTTTTTTTGTACCATTATCCCAACTATAATTCCATTATCTTTGTTTACTTTTTAAAGCAGTCGATATTTTTAAGATGGAACACACAATCAATGACTTACTGCAAAGAGCTTTGCACTATGAATTTCTCACCCCGGAGGAAGGAGTATTCTTATTTGAAAATGCAGGTACGGCAGAGTTGATGTACGTTGGCAATAAAATGCGGCAACACCATGTGCCCGGCAATACGGTTACCTGGATTATAGACAGGAATAGCAACACAACAAATGTTTGTATTGCCAATTGTAAATTTTGTAACTTTTACAGAAGACCGGGGCACGATGAAGCTTATATTACATCAATAGAAGAATACAAACAAAAAATAGAGGAAACATTTGAGTTTGGAGGGGAACAACTTTTATTACAAGGCGGACATCATCCTGACTTAGGGCTTAAATATTACTGTGATTTATTTAGGGAACTCAAGGGGCTTTACCCCAATTTAAAACTTCATGCACTAGGTCCGCCGGAAGTCGCTCACATTGCAAAACTGGAAAAAGCTTCACACTATGAAGTACTAAAAGCGTTGAAAGCCTCAGGCCTGGATTCATTGCCTGGCGCAGGTGCTGAGATACTGGACGATAGAGTAAGACGGTTGATTTCAAAAGGCAAATGCGGTGCAGAAGAATGGCTTAATGTAATGCGGGCTGCGCATCAATTGGACATTACAACATCAGCTACTATGATGTTTGGCCATATAGAGACCAATATTGAAAGAATGGAACATCTGGTAAAAATAAGACAAGTTCAATCTGAAAAACCTTTAGCTGCCAAAGGGTTTTTGGCATTTATTCCATGGCCATTTATGGATGAAGATACCATCCTTAAGAAACTCAAAAGAGCCAGAAATACTGTTACCGGTGATGAATATATACGAATGATCGCCATAAGCAGAATAATGTTGCCCAATGTGATAAATATCCAGGCTTCATGGTTGACCATAGGAAAGAAAATAGCACAAATTTGCCTTCATGCCGGAGCCAATGATTTTGGTAGCATTATGATAGAAGAGAATGTGGTATCTGCCGCCGGAGCAGCCTATAGATTTACAGCAGATGGCATCCAGGCAGCCATTGCAGAAGCAGGTTTCGTTCCACAATTGAGAAACCAGCAATACCAATACAGAGATGTGCCTCAAGGTATCAAACAACAACATTTGGATAAGGCTACAATGATCATCAATTAGTAAAAGGATGTGGGTATGAACAAAGTTGAAATCCAGGCCAGCGTCTCTTTTTTAAGGAATAAAGGAATTCAAAAAGCAGACAAGGCTATAGTATTGGGTACAGGCCTTTCCGGCATGGAAGATTTGTTGACCGATACCATCATAGTAGAGTACGATGAAATACCTCATTTTCCCAAATCTACCGTACAAGGACACAAAAGCAGGCTCATTTATGGCAAGTGCTATAGTCAGTCATTAATTTTGATGTCAGGCAGGTTTCATTTTTATGAAGGGTACACCATGGAGGAGATTACATCCTACATTCATGTTTTAAAAGACCTTGGAATAAATGAATTGATTCTTACCAATGCGTCAGGTGGTGTCAATCCTGTATTGACCGAGGGCGAGATAGTAATGGTTAAAGACCACATCAATTTGTTTCCTTTCAATCCGCTAAGAGGGTATAATGATGACGATCTTGGGCCAAGATTCCCTGACTTGGTAAAAGCCTATCCGATGGAATTGAGAAACAAGGTTAAAGCAATAAGACCAGACATCAAGGAAGTTGTTTACTTAGGTTGGCAAGGCCCTAGTTTAGAAACGCCTGCAGAATACAAGATGGCACATATCTTAGGAGCTGACATAGTTGGCATGTCGTCAATACCTGAAGTAATTGTAGCCAAATATAGGTCTATTCCAACTTTATTGCTTTCTGTAGTATCTAATGTGGTCAATTTAGAAGATGCACAGGAGGCATCCATCGAGGATATATTAAATGTGATGTCAAGTAGCGGGCATGATTTAAAAAAGCTCTTGCAAGACTATCTGTTGCAAAGATAAAAAAGCGTTTATAGGATTTATGGGTAAAAATTAATTTTAAAACAATTGCTATTTTGGTTTTTGAACATAGACATCAAACCCTTTTTCTTTGAGATTGAATGCAGTTTTTGCAGCCGCTGCATTGTCATTGTACCTGCCAACGATAACCGTATGAAATTCCGATAAATTGAAGACCACTTTTTCGGCCTTAAACCCTGCCTTCTTGAGCCGCTTAATCATAGCATCCGCGTTGCCTTCTACCAGATAATTGCCGGCTATAACAACATAGTTACTTGATTTTACTATAGATTTTTCTTTGCTGCTGCTCGGTAGTTCAACCGGTTTAGGACTAGGTTTGACGATAGCTTTTATAGTCGGTTTTACAGCTGGCTTTTCTGTAATTTTAGTTTCTTTTGGTTTGGCTACAGAACCTTGAGGTTTTGAAGTATTTATTTTTTCATTGTTTGGTGATTCTTTGGGTGCTACAGTTTTACTATCTTGAATGGTTTTGTCTATCTCAGTATAATCAATGGGTTCCTTTTTGTTTTCAGTAGTTGGGTTAGTGACAGGAGGATCTATGCTAGTTGTGTCGTTTTCTTCAAAAAAATCTTCTTTCCCAAACTCGTCGTTCTTTTGAACAACTTCTTTCTGATTGGGAAATTCAATTTCTTTGGATTTGTTACATGATTTTGTAAGAACGCTTATCCACATATAGCCCAAAAAAAGCAAGACGGCAACCGATACAATTTTTAAAACCCTGCTCATTATATTTTAAGTTTAGAGATATCCGATACAAAGATAATATTTTATGATAGATTAATGTATAAATCACTCAATTATAAGAATCTACGTTTATATATTACAATTATTCAATATGTATTGGGTTGTATTTCAATTGCAGCATAGTATTTTGGGTTTCATAGGATGCCACGGGTAAAAAATAAAATCATTGCTTAGTGAAGTCTAAAGTATTGAAGCAACTATTCAGATTTTTGGTCAGATTTTTTTAAGCTATCCATAGCTTCATTGGTTTTTGCCCAAAATTCGCTAAACACCGGTTTAAGACTTGCGAACATTTGTTGTGATACAGCAGGTAATTTCAGCAAATAGGGGTAGGTAAATGAAGCAGTCTTTGTTTCGTCTTTTAGTACGCCTATATTACCCATTAGAGAGACTGAATAGGAAAGCAAAATGGCAAAAAACAATGCTTGTAAGCCACCGCCAGCTGCCTTATTAATGAAATTGACATTCGCTACTTCCAAAAGGTCTTCTAGTTTTTTACCAATAAATCTTATCAGGCCCATGACTATTAAGAAGGTTAATGCTATTCCGAGAATAAGCGTAATAGCCTCATTGAGGTTAAACAGGCTTTTTAATAAATTCATCATCCAGGGACTGAATTTGAGGGATGCGAGTACTCCTATAACCAAGGATAAAGTATCAAAAACAGTTTTTATTAGTCCACGTCGATAGCCTAGATAAAATCCCAAAGAAATCACAATGGCAGAAAGAATATCAACAAACATATTTCATAATTTTAATCAAATTTAGTTAATTTTGAAACTTAATACATTATTTAAAAAATAAAATCGACCATTGAAGCGCATTATCCGACCTGGTGATATTCCCACCAAAGATTTACATCAATATATAGTAGGTGCAATTGCACCAAGACCTATCGCATTTGTGAGCACTATAGATGAAGATGGAATAGAAAATTTAGCACCTTATAGTTTTTTCAATGCCTTTAGCTCCAACCCTCCTATTGTGGTGTTTTCTTCCAACAGAAGAGTGTCTAATAATACTACAAAAGATACACTGGCAAATCTGAAGGCCAATCAGGAAGCAGTGATAAACGTGGTAAACTATGCCATAGTAAGACAAATGTCCATTGCGTCTGCTGAATACCCGCATGAAGTAAGCGAGTGGAGCAAAAGCGGATTGACCAAAGAAGCGTCCGTCTTAGTAAAACCATCCAGAGTCAAAGAATCGCCGGTCAATATGGAGTGCAGGGTAAAAGAAATAATAGCCCTGGGTGATCAGGGTGGAGCAGGTCACTTGATCATTTGCGACATTATAGCCATACATATATCAGAAGATGTGCTTGAAGGAGATAGGATCGATCCCAATAAAATAGACTTGATGGGAAGGCTTGGCAGAGCTTATTATGTAAGGGCTAGTGGCTCAGCAATCAGCTCTATCTATCAACCGCTCACAGATCTGCCTGTCGGTTTTGATTCATTGCCAGATTGTATTAAGAAAAATAAATACTTAACAGGCAATGAAATTGCTATAATAGCCGGCCTGAATGCAGTTCCTGCCCCCATTACAGTTCCGGATACTCATATCCTCAACTTAAACGAGCAAAGTTTTATTAATGAAGTAAAAATACTTTTGCAAAATGAAGAGGCAGCCAGGGCTTATGAATACCTTGTTTCATATTACACCAAAGATTGATGTACTTATTGTGTATAGATACAGGTACGGAGCGATGCAGTGTTGCTGTATGCGATGAAAATAGCGTATTGGCAGAAAGAAATTCCGAAAGCGATTTTATGCATGCAGCTGTTATTACAATATTCATACAGCAGTGTCTGGAAGACGCAGGTATTGCTATTGACCAATTGGATGCAATAGCCCTTTCATCAGGTCCCGGATCCTACACCGGACTTAGAGTAGGTGCAAGTGTCGCAAAAGGTATTTGCTTTGCGAAAGACATACCACTGATAGCCATAGATTCATTGACAAGCCTGGCATATGGGGTAGGGCAATACCCCGGGGGTATTGTAGTGCCAATGATTGATGCCAGGAGAATGGACGTTTATACCGCTATCTATGATGAAAATTTAGGTATAACCTTACCTATGCAAAAATTGACCGTTGATGAAGCTTTTATGGAGAAGGTTAAAAACAGAAATGCTATAGCTGTGGGTGACGGTATTATAAAATGCGACTCGATTCTAAAAGATGCCAATATTGCCATAGGACACAATACTTCATCTGCGAGCTACTTGAAAACACCTGCCTGGGA
>JAYUTD010000488.1:0-3136 GCA_043755305.1 Saprospiraceae bacterium | reverse complement strand
CATTTACTGCGGGTCCGGAGAGTAATAAATATGGAGCGAAAATATTTTGCAATGGGGCACCTATGAATCAGATTCAATGGTATGCCATTCCATATGGGACTTCTTTACCTGTTACGGTTACTGTTGAGCGAGGATCTATAGAGTATGATTATGATAGTCTTGAAATAGTATTGTACTCAGCATGTGAAGACCAGAGAGCCAATGACCTGGGCATCTTACCAGATACAGCAGAGTTTTTATACTCAGCTGTGTATGTAAGTGCATTTTTCATCAGACCATGCAGTGAAGTAGTCATCAATGAACCAGAGCAAAACTTTGTTGTCTTTCCTGATCCTCTTACTGCAGGTAATGATGTAGTGAGAAAAGTTACTATATCAGGCTATAACGAAGATCCAAAGTTTAAATCTACAAGCTTGCAGTACAGGCGAACAAACGGAGATGGTACCTGGATTGCTTTTCCAGGGGTATCAGAAAAGTACAATCCAAAATGGGAAGGAAGAGCAGGGATTGTAGGCCCGTATGATACATTAAGTCGTAAAAAGTATGACTTTTTTGATTGGAATACTCTTGGCTTCGATGATGGAGCTTATGAATTGAGGGCAGTTACCAATTGCACGGGTGATGCTTCTGATAAGCCTGGTTATTCTGAAATTATCAAAGGCAAAATAGACCGTCAGCCACCAAGTCTCGTAGGTGTTCCCCAGCCATCCGATGGCGTCTATCATGTGGGTGATGAAATATCCTTTACATTCAATCAGGAAATCAATTGTCAGAAATTCATGCAACAGCAATTGGGAAGTGCCAGTTTGAAAAATACCGAAACAAATACACCTATTGGTATTGACAGATACTGTGTCGATAATAAAATCATCTTAGTGCCTAAAGCTACTTTTAGTAATGAGGTATTCGAGAACAAAATTTTAAAAGCTGAATTGTTCAATATTGAAGATCTTACCGGCAATAAAAATCCACATGTAGAATGGGAATTTTATGTGGATAGAAACGAACTCGCATGGCTTACCGACAGTATCGAAGTAGTCAAATACCCTGATGAGACCAAAACGATCACGGCAAAAATCCACAACAGAGGTGGCTATCCTGTACCTTTTAGCATCACGAGTGTGCCTGACTGGGTCAATGTATTTCCCAACCGTGGCACACTTGTCGCCAATGAGATTGAAGAAATTCATTTTACGGTCGATGAAACTGTTCCTCTTGGATGGCTGTCAGATTCTATAATACTCCACACAGAGACTGGGCTCAACCCATTTTTTATGGGTGGCGATGAAGTCCTTAATTTCCAATCCAGAGTCATATGTCGACCAGACAAGTGGGTCATCAATCCCGATGGCTTCAACTCTTCTGATTTCAGCTATTCTATGAATTTGACGCTGGAACTCAATATTGAAGGCATTACTTCTCATGATGTACAGGACATCGTGGGTGCCTACGTCAATGGTAGGTTGAGAGGTGTGGCTAAGGTTCAGTACAATGCATCGCTCAACAAATACCTGGCCTTTCTTACTGTGTACAGCAATGAGGTTTCAGGAGAAACAGTGAACTTTCAGATTTGGGATGCCTCTGAGTGTAAATTGTATGCAATGACATTGGAGTCTTTTCCATACAATGCAGATGGCATAATAGGGTCACCTTTGACACCGCAGATCATACATACCAATATGCAATTGCTTCGGAAGATTTACATTCATCCCGGGTGGAATTGGATCTCTTTCAATTTAAATCTGCTGCAACCGGATATCAATGGTGCTTTGGCCAGCCTGACAAATCCGGCTGGTGCATTGATCAAAGGCCAGACCAATTTTAGTGCCTACTCATTGCTTACACAAAATTGGATCGGAAGTCTGGACTCATTGGCTTACAGGCCTATGTACCAGTACAACTCTCTAGATTACGACTCGATTTCCATGATTGGAACTTTTGTCAATCCTGAGACACCTATTCCATTGCAGACTGGGTGGAACTGGATAGGTTATCTGCCACATCAGGGCTTGGGCATAGCGGATGCTTTATCTTCACTTACTCCTGTTACCGGCGATATTATCAAAAGCCAAATAAGTTTTGCACAATATGTGTCGGGTATTGGATGGATAGGCAATCTGTCTTACTTCAATGCACCAAATGGTTACTTAATGAAACTGGCAAGTCCGGACACTTTAAGCTATCCTGACCCACAAAATGCAAATGGCAAAGTAGAGACATGGTCCAGAAACGTAGCAGGAAGCTATGCCAATGGCAAGACCCTAATGGAAACAGTAGGTGAAGCAGGTATGCCATTTTCTTACTGGAAAGTTGACCCTGCAAAGTATGAACACAACATGAATATTATCGCCATTGTGGCCAAACAGGAAGGCATGGATAATATTTTGCAGGAAGGTGACGAAGTGGCCGCTTTTGTGGGCAATGAGGTGCGGGGAAGCAGTAAAGCCATCTACGTGCCGGCACTTAGAGCATACATGCTTTTTATGACTATTTACGCCAATCAGGAAGGAGAATTGCTAAGATTCAAACTCTATGAAGCCGCAACCAAAAAAGTAGTGGATATTGTAGAAAGTACCTCTTTTATTATTAATAAAGTATGGGGCGGTGCAGATCAGCCGCAAGCATTGCATATCAATACCACTACAAATACAGAAGAAGCACTTCCAGAGGATGAAATACTGAGCTTGTACCCAAATCCATTTGTAAGCCAGCTTAGCATTCACTTCAATTCCAATATTAGCGAAGACATCTTACTGGAAATCAAAGATGTGAACGGCAGCACAGTAGAGCAAAAAACAATAAAAGTAAAAAGCGGTAATAATGTATTAGAATGGAAACCAAAAGGCAATATTCCTGGAGGAGCTTATATGATAAGCGTCAAAGGACTGCAAAAGATCTTCACCAAAAAGGTATTGTACTTGCGGTAAAGTAATTTAATGTAACGGATGGTTGTCTTTAATGACAACCATCTATTTTTTCAGTCTCCTTTGTGTGTTGAATGTATTGTTTAATAAATATTTAATTAAAACAAATTGATGAAACACGGTAACATCAAAGTTCTTTTTAGCTTATTATTACTTCTATATATTAATTGGATGAAAGGGCAAAACCCAAACTGGCAGCCCCCTATAGCTGC
>JAYUTD010000487.1:0-7843 GCA_043755305.1 Saprospiraceae bacterium | reverse complement strand
TTTAACTTTTGATGCAGGCTTTTACAAGTGTATACCGATAGGAGAGACTGTATGGTATGATATCGATCAAGATGATTATAGAGATCCTTCAGAAAATGGTATCAATGGCCTTTTGGTCAACCTATTTAGAAAAAACAGTGCTGGTGTATTTACAATATACGCATCTACTTATACGGGGCATCGGCCAAATACTGCTTCCAGTGATGGCTACTGGTCTTTTTGTGCACCGCCTGGTACTTATTACGTAAAAATAAATATGCCGCCATTAGGCATTGTCCTAGCAATAAAAGATGCGCAAGGATTTGTACCTCTTACCGCAAGCAATGAAAGCGATTTTGACAATGACTTTAACAGAAGTTCGGTGACAGATCAATTTACAGTAATATCTGGGCAAAGCATCAAAACCATTGGAGCCGGCTATTATCCAATGGCTACAGCAGGCAACCTTGTATGGGAAGACTCTAATTACAATGGTATGCAAGATATCAATGAGCCAAAAGTAGCGAATGTCCTTGTAGAAGTTTTTGATACATTGAATACTAAAATTGCGGAATCTTATACAGACAACAATGGTATTTATAAAGTAGAATATCTGGGTAAAAATGGCTATTACCTCAAATTTAATCCACCAAGTGGTTATGGTTTTACGATAGCCAATAGTGGGGGAGAACTTGAAGATAGCGATGTTGACAACAGCAATGGCACTTATACAACTCGAGTGTATTACATGCAACCCAATGAAAATTACGTAAATATAGATGCAGGACTCGCTTTTGGTGCGCTCCCAGTAGCATGGGTCAATGTAAATGCAAGATATGTGGGCAAATGCAATGCTATATCATGGAGTACAGCTTCAGAAATAAATTCGAGTCTTTTTGAGATCGAGCGATTGAATGAAAGTGGTGACTTTAAAAAAATTGGGGAACAGAAAGCTGCGGGAAACAGCAATGCGCTTTCAGCTTACTCATTTAATGATTGCGATGTAGCCGAAGGAAATGTTTACACCTATCGAATTAAACAATATGATTTTGATGGTAAATACACGTATTCCAAAACAGTTATTGTAAATATTCCTTTGGGAGCGGGCAGTATAGCCATGTATCCAAATCCGGCAACAGAATTTACGAAACTGCAGCTTACTTTGAATGAATACAGCAATGTGAAAGTTAGTTTAACAGATATAAAGTCATCCAGCATCTCACAAAAAGTATTTGATCAAAACCTGGATGCAGGATTTCATATCATTAAATTGGATGCAGATCAGTTGCTGCCAGGGGTGTATAATGTGTTGATCAATATTAATGGGATAGAATACCGAAAACAATTGATTATTATAGAATAGTTCAATTAGTTCAATAAGTTCAATGTATTTCAATTAGTTCAATAAGTTCAATGAGTTCAATAAGTTCAATATAGTTCAATAGGCAATTAGTTCAATTAGTTTTATATCGAAAGTATTGGGTCCTCAGGACATTGAACACTCTTAGCCTCGCAAAGTTTTGCTCGGTGCCCTCTCTATTTTAATCCCAATGGATTAAAATTGCTTCGCATCGCTCAGTTATGGCGAAGCCATTGAAATTATTGGGCCGAAGGCATTGGTTCAATTCGCGAAAACCATTTGCTTTGTTCCTCTTACTTTTCCATCTAATACTATGCTGTAAGAGTAAACACCATTTACGCCATATCCGTGCTCGTACAAAATTTCATTTAAACCAAAATTCAGGTCAATTTTTTGCTTCCATATAGGATTGCCTTTCGTATCATTGATTAGAAGGAAAGCATTGTTGTATTTAACTTTTTGATGAACAATAAAGGAAATGATTGTAGCTTCATCAAAAGGATTTGGTCTGTTTTGCAAAAGCTCTATAGGCGTCCTGTCTTTAGTCAATTCCACCTCTTCAACACCGAGTACCAATGGAATTGTTTCATTGGAAAACAGACTTTCTATGCCATTTTCATCTACACTTGCTACACTAACATAGAAGGTCGTAGCATTAGGCTTTGCAAATGTGAAGTTCAAATTAGAGGTGGTAAAGGCTGTGTCAAAATCATTGGTCGATGTTCTTAA
Source organism: Saprospiraceae bacterium (assembly GCA_043755305.1). Lineage (GTDB taxonomy): Bacteria > Bacteroidota > Bacteroidia > Chitinophagales > Saprospiraceae > JADKBO01. The sequence continues at coordinate 5,775 of JAYUTD010000487.1, read as the reverse complement.
GAAAACCCTATACTTGCCATATTTGTAAGGATCAGTGAGCACAACTATGCAAGAATCTGCAGTTTTTGAAACGGTAAACGTGGGTGTTGCAGGTCCAAGTGCAGCCATTCCTGTAGCTACTCCATTGATGGCAGTATTGCGTCCAAGATAATTGAAATCTACAAAAAAAGAATCTAACATTTTGTCATTGTTTCTATCTACTCCAAGTATGTCAGAAGATGTGTGCTGTCTATCAATGTAGCTGGTATTTGCTACATCAGCATTGCCATGTTCATTGGCCGAAGTAAATCGCATAGCCGCATAGTTTGACTCTCTAAACGGTATGTGATCACCACCTCTGCCTGTCCTATCTTCGGCTGACATAATGGTAATTTTCATAGGCACGTTTACCATCTTTTTTAATTCTTCTGTATACTCTAGTTTGATAAATCTACTGAGCTGTTTATGTCTTGAATTGAAACCTCCTGAAGAGAACAGTCTTACCTGAGTACTATCTACGTTGTTTAATCCGGGACAGGATGGTGCTGAGGAAGTTTTGCCGCAGATAATTCCTCCGATCACATCATTATTCAACACAGCAATAATAGGTATTTTCTTTGTTTTTACATATTGAACAAAAGCGGTAGCCCCATTTAATCCTTGTTCTTCGCCTATCGTACAAACAAAAACAATGGTCCGTTTAAAAGACATTTTACCCATCACTCTGGCCAGCTCAAGTACCAAAGCGGTGCCACTTCCATTGTCTTCCATGCCCTGGGCTATGCATTTGACATCACATACATTGGCACATCTGCTATCTATATGCGCTTCCACTAAAATCACCCCACGAAAACTTGTATCGGTACCTGGCAATACGGCAAAAATATTTTTATGCCGGCCCATGGTACATATGGTTTGGTCAAATTGCAAGTATGAAGGTATCAATCGGTTGTTGTTCTCCTGGCTTATTTGTTCATATTTACTATATACCCATCTTCTTGCTGCTCCAATGCCTTCTGTTTCACTCAGTGTATCAGAGCCTGTATTCCTGGTTTTAAAGGAACTAAGCTTTATTAAATAGGATTTTAAAGAATCTGGTGAGATTAAGCTATTTATATTCTTTACTATTTCCTGGGGATTGTCTATGTTGGTGGATGGAGCGTATTTTTTGGCATCATAATTACCCATCATTATTTTTTCTGCTTCGGCATTTGTAGAAAGAATATTGGTTTGTGCCTTTAGGCAAAATACCCAGAAAATAACCACTCCTAAGACATAAATAAATTTTTTCATTTGACTATATTTACAACATCAATAAATCAACCCATCAGTACCGCCGAAAATAAAGACAAATCTTTATCTACAGGCTAGTGCTCAAATTTTCCTTCGCATAATCTCTTTATTGATCAGACTCAACTCGCGTCCTACTTCACCTGTGATAGACGTATTCTCTTGTGCCCGTCTCACAAGATACGGTACTACTTCTTTGACCGGGCCGTAGACTACATACTTAGCTGCATTGTAGCCTAGCTTTGCAAGATTAAATGTGATGATATCGCTCATGCCTAAGAGCTGGCAAAAATTGAGGTGGGGGTGGGACTTGTCTAGCTTGTGCTCTTCGATTAAGGAAGCCAATAACATATTGCTCTCCATGTTATGAGAGGCACAGCATACTGATATAGTTATAAAATTTTCGAAACAATACCTCAGTGCTGCATTGAAATCATGGTCTGTATTTTCTTTTGAAGTTTGAATTGGGCTTACGTAGCCTTTTTCTTCCGCTCTTTTTCTTTCTTTCTCCATGTAGGCCCCACGCACCAATTTCGCGCCCAACAAGAAGCCCTTCTCACGGGCATAGGCATGGTCTTTTTTTAGATCAGCAAGTTTGTCGTGCCTGTAGAGTTGGTAAGTATTGTAAACAATGACTTTTTCTTTGTTGTAGTATTCCATCATTTCCATTGCTATGGCGTCAATGGGATCCTGTATCCATGATTCTTCTGCATCAATAAATACACCGATGCTATGTTCCTGTGCTTTTTCGCATATCGCGTCAATTCTCTTGATAAGTGCATCGTATTGTGATTTTTGACCAGGAGTCAGCGAATCTTTTCGCTGTATGGCTTCAAGTACTTCATTGTCTACCATACCGGTAATCTTGGTACTTATGACAGGTACAGAATTATTGCTGGCGGCCATTTCTATTGCCTTGATGTTCTCCTGCATCACAGAGTCGAATTCGTCAGCTGAGTTTTTGGCTTCTGCCCCGTAATCCAATACAGATAGTGTATCAAATTTGTATAACTTGTCTATGGTCTTTTGACAATCCAATAAGTTTTCACCACCACAGAATTGCTCGAATATTGTTTTTTTTTACGAAGTACTCAGAGAAAGGCAATTTATATTTTACGGCAAACATTCCCAATGTCGAACCTACTTTCACCAGAGATGGATTGCTCATCAGTTTAAACAATCGCTCTGATTTTTTTAATTCTGCATTGGTTTTGTTGGAGAAAGCTATCTCGGTGTTATTGAAATCGGGAAGCGGGGAGGGGTCGTCTTGTTTTTCTGAATTGTGGTGTTCCATTAATCAATCAATTTTTTTGTTGGTTACTTAAACTATTAAGTCCAAGTAAATTCTTTGTAAAAATAGAACAATAATTCATTTTATCAAAAATATTGAAGCCGCCATTTGTTCGTCGATGAATTATTTATTTTAATGCCTGATAGTCAGACAAAAGCAAAGTGTGCTTCATATCCTTTTGCATGCTTTTTTAACTGTAATATGGGCAAATATTTACACGCTTTTAAAGTTTGCCCATATCTTCCAACTCTCCTCTGCCTGGATGCGCAACATATCGTAGCCGTTTTTTATAGATGTTTTCTTTTGCTCTCCTTCTTGTAAAAAAGATGTTTTGATGGGATTGTATACAATGTCATACAAAAAATGATTGGCTGTAAGACACTCGTATGGAATCATGGGCATTGATGCTATGTCGGGGTACATACCAAGAGAGGTAGTGTTAATAATTAATGGATGCTTGAGTATACTATTTTCATCTAGTTGGTCATACCTAAGGTGGTCGCTGTTTCGGGCCACGATTGTGTATTCTATGCCCAAATCCTGCAAAGCAAAGCACACGCCTTTAGATGCACCACCATCTCCAAGAACCAAAGCCTTTAGGCTGCTTTTCCCTTTAATAAATTCTAACAGTGACCATTTAAAGCCTAGCCAATCTGTATTGAATCCTTTGTATGCATTGTTTATTCTTACCACACAATTGACAGCGCCAATTTTTTTTGCAGCTTCATCCAATTCATCCAGAAAAGGGAGGATGGCTTGTTTGTAAGGCACGGTGACGTTGAATCCATCAATGCCGCTTTCAAGTAATGTCGTTACGTCTTCAATGGTTGGCAGCTCATAGCTCTTGTACTCTGCATCAAGGATGTCCAGTGCTTCAAATTTTTCTTTAAAATACTGCGGCGAAAAACTATGGCTTAGTGTTTTGCCGATAAGGCCATACCTTCTCATCACAATACTGCGATGCAGGAAATTTCAATGTTCACATATTTTGGCAGTACAGCCACCTGGACCAATTCTCTTGCCGGGGCATTTGCTTCATTGAAATACTGCGCATACACTGCATTGATTCGGCTAAACATGTCCATGTCCATCACAAATACAGAACACTTTACCACATTGTCAAAGGTCATGCCTGCCGCTTCCAGTATAGCTTTCATGTTTTTCAGTACCTGATGGGTCTCCGTCTCGATGTCGTCTTTTACGATAACATTGGTAACAGGGTCAATGGCGATCTGGCCTGACACATAGAGGGTGTCGCCCGCCATTACAGCTTGCTGGTAAGGGCCTACTGGTGCGGGGGCATGGGGTGTATTGATGATCTTGCGCATATAGTTAATTTTTATGTAAAGGTAGGGAAAATTGTGGGAAATTTAATTAGTTCAATAAGTTCAATGAGTTCAATTAGTTCAATTACTTCAATGTATTTCAATTGGATTTTGCTATGGTATCCGCAGGACTTTGAAATTATTGCGGCGAAGCCATTGAAATTATTGCGCCGAAGGCATTGGTATGAGTTCAATTAGTTCAATATAGTTCTATAGGCAATTAGTTCAATTAGTTCAATAAGTTCAATGGAGATTTATATGTTACATACGCTAAGCCTCGCAAAGTTTTGCTCGGTGCCTTCGCTATTTTGATCCCAATGGATCAAAATTGCTTCGCATCGCTCAGTTATGGCGAAGCCATTGAAATTATTGCGCCGGAGGCATTGGTATGAGTTCAATATAGTTCAATGTATTTCAATTGATTTTAATACTTATCAGGATATGAAAGGGCATGTCCCAAAAGTTTACCAACTTCAGTATTTAGGTCTTTGTGATAATTATATTTTTCCAGACTTATATATTTGCAAGAATAGGTAAAATCGATCCAAACTAATGTTTCAGTATTTTCCATATCGCAGTCCGACAATTTTGCGATAAAATGCGCACGATACCTTCTTTTTCTGTGTGCTTCAGCATAATTTGCACACACACTTCTGGAACTTCTCCTGATTTGGTCAGTCAATGAATATATTTCTTCCTTAGGGAATAATTTTGATAATTCAAAAATTTCCATGGCTTGTTGAAATGCTTTTACATAGATAGTGGTTTCTCTAAATGAATACGTTTTTTCCATATATACTTTAATTTTAGATTTCAACGTATTATTATTAGCTTATGCTGCTTTGTTGTGTGCATATTGCACCGCTGGCACTGGTAAAGTTCAATTACTTCAATGTATTTCAATTGGATTGTGCTATTGTATCCGCAGGACTTTGAAATTATTGCGGCGAAGCCATTGAAATTATTACGCCGAAGGCATTGGTATGAGTTCAATTTAGTTCAATGTAGTTCAATGTAGTTCAATAAGTTCAATATAGTTCAATTAGCGAAGTTATTGCGCCGTAGGCATTGAAATTATTGCGCCGCAGGCATTAGTACAGTTCAATAGGCAATTAGTTCAATTAGTTCACCCCGTTGGATTTTCAATCCTACGGGGTTCAATACAGTTCAATAAGTTCAATGTAGCTTTATATGATACATACTCTAAGCCTCGCAAAGCTTTGCTCGGTTCCCTCACTATTTTGACCCTAATGGATCAAAATTGCTTCGCACTGTTCGGTTATGCCGCAGGCATTAGTACAGTTCAATAGGCAATTAGTTCACCCCGTTGGATTTTCAATCCTACGGGGTTCAATGTATTCAATAAGTAACGTTCGTTTTACAGCTACAAGAAGTTGGCGATTTCGAAGCACAAGACTGTCTGCCAAAAATGAAATTGATACGAAGTATAAAACTTCATTTAACCACTGAACCGCCAATTTCTTGAAGGTGCTTTCATCTGCTGCCATCGTTCTTCAATCACAAAATTACAATTATTGCAAAGGATACTTAAACTTTTCAGCATAGTCGTCTAATACCATTCCAATTTTCAGCAATCTGAAATCGGAATAACGTTTACCTATGGCTTGAATACCGATAGGCAAGGAATCTTTACTGATTGAAATTGGCATAGACAAAACAGGATTTTCAGTAAGTGTAAATGGTGTAGTATAGGCTTGGGTTGCCATATAATAATACATGAATTCCTTGTTTACTGCTATTGGGTTGTTGTAAATATTAAAATTCCCTAATTTTTTAGTCGGTTTATGATGTGGGAATGCTTTTACTGCGCTTACAGGACAAATAAACACATCAAAATTGTCTAAGAAATTCTCCATTTGAGTAATTAAA
>JAYUTD010000486.1:0-3143 GCA_043755305.1 Saprospiraceae bacterium | reverse complement strand
CGTATAGATTCCAACTCAAAACTGTCTGCAGCATTGAGTTCTACAATTTTTATTTTGACAATTGGCACCTTGCCCGCGTTTGATGTAAGTGGCAAATTCTGTCTAGAGGTACTATCTTTTTTAGTATTGAATACATTCGCCTTTTTATAATTCTCCTTATCTACTTCATTTTTAAAATTAAAGGGTTGCTGTTTTTTAGGTGCGAAACTACTGTCTATTTGGATCAGTGAATCGAGCATTTCTTCATATTTCTGCATGCCATAAATTTTAAAGAATTGGTTTCTTGATTTTATTTTACCGCCCTTTTGTCTATATTTTTCAAGGTTGCCGGAAGCAAATTTATCCACACCCATTTTACGTAAAGCATCAACCGAAACTGTATTGGGATTAAATTTTATGTATTCAATATCTCTTTTTGGTTTTGATTGATTGCCTTTATTGTAATAATTTGGTCCACCAATAAGTCCGTTCACTTTAGCAGAATCAAGGATTCTTTCAGTAACAATATCGTCCATTCTATACAAGCCAGGTTTGTCAAAATGGTAAATAAAGTACATTGCCCCAATACTGCATAATATTAGCCCTGCAATTACTAGCAGCGATCTTCTTTCTCTTTTGGTAAAATATTGCGACGTATAATTTTTCATGTTTAAATATTTATGGTTATAGCTCCTGTCTCTTTTATGTCATTAATCTGATTGGATGAAAAATTATTGCTAGATTTCCACATTACCAGATTATTGTACCTCATACTTTTATCAATGATTAAAACCTGATTTTTTTTAAGATGAAAACAATCCTCGTTTTTCAAATTTGACATCAGCATTATGTAGTCACACATCGAATAGTCTCTGCATACTTGCGCTTGATTATAAATAATGGCTATTTTAATTTTTTTAAATTGTAGGATGTTTCCTACCTTCTGCAATCTTTCATGGCAAAAGTCAATGGCCATATTGATTTTGAATGTATCTTTTGTAAAATGGTAATACCGATTGTTTTGATTGATAAACTGAAGTTGGCTTTGAGGAAGAGTATCGAACTGTATACTGTACACTTTTCGGCCATCAAACATATCAATCATACCACTCTTGTTCACATCATACACAGTAATGACAGACTGGTGATTGGCAATGTGCATCCTATAAGTAATGGATAGAATAAGTCCGCAAAAAATCAAAGCCATGGCATAGATGTATCCACGTCTTTTGTCCATGAGGTAAAGCATAAGCAATAACAGTAGAAAAATAAAAAGTACAAATTCAAGGTAGGAAAGTGTAAGGCCATTAATACTATTGTATGGTATTTTTTTTATAAGTACCACCGATTGAATAAATAAATAAAGGCTAAATTTCAATAAAGGTGCTACAATAAAAGTATTTATCCATAGCATATAAGGTATCTTTTCTACTATGATCAAAGCGATGGATAAGTTCATAGCAATATTTGATAAAAGTACTGGCAGCAATCCACTAAGGATAAAGTAGGTAGGCATTTTGTGAAAGAAAAAAACAGTAATAGGCACCACCAATATTTGCGCAGCAATAGCTACACTAGTATAGTCCCATAGTTTTTTGACAACCATATTTTGTGGCTGAAACCAGACATTTACATAAGGTTGAAAATAAGCAAGGCTCAATAAGGCAACAAATGAAAATTGAAAACTCGCTTGATAAATTAAGTATGGATCATATACCAGCATAATAAGAGCGCAAAAAGCAAGTATATTGTACATATTATAAAACATCTTATACGCTCTGCCAAATAAAATAAAGGTAAACATGATGGCTGCCCTGAGTATGGCAGGAGCAGCGCCTGTCACCAACGAAAAAAACCAAATGAAGGCTATGGTTATAACAAGCCTGGTCTTCTTTTTTTTAAATTTTAGTACAAAAAATATCCAATTGAGCATGGCTACTAAAAATACAAGATGCATGCCTGATACAGCCAAAATATGCACGGATCCCGAATCTGCAAATGCTTTGTACATCTCTTCACTCACTGTATTTCTATACCCAAGTACCATAGCGGATACTATGGAATTTTGGTCTTTATCCTCCACGTATTTGTCAAATATTGCTAAAAATACAGCCCTGGAGTCCATGGCTATTTGCATTAAAAAATTAAGTTTACGGTGTGTTAAGAGAAAATGAAAATTTGATTTCCAAATAAATGTCTGATGGGTAATGCCCCTATTCCATAGATAGCCGTAAAAATCAAAGGAATAGGGATTGGTAGATTTTTTTACTCTTTCAAGCTTCGATTTAAATAGGATTCTATCGCCCGGTTTATAAGTAGCGGCTTTTGTGTCGTCTTTATGAAAATATACAATGGCCTTGCTTTTTACTTTTTTACAGCGTTCATTATTATCACAGAGGTATTCAATTTCCACCTCGGTACGGTAGCTTGTTCTTTTCATGGGTATCTCCTGCACTACGCCGATTGCATAGGTAGCTTGTGGTGCAAAGTGCATGTAATGGCGCGGGTCCAATGATGGATCATTGCTGCGTGATCTTATGTAACCAAGATTGAAGAAAAGCAACATGAGCAAAACGCCTGCATAAAAAGGATAACTGGTATCATTTATTTTAGAGATATAATCCTTATACCATCCATACAAAAGCAATGCTATGGAAATAGAGATTAGCATATAATTGCATCCTGCCAGAAAGCGTTCCAGCAAAATACCCAAAATAAGTACGGATGCAATTCTCACAAAGGGTATAAGCCTCCAAAGAATCATACTTTAATAAAAAATAGTTTGTTCAATCCAAAGATAGGAAAGAAAATGGATATGGATAAATGAAATTTTTATATTTTTTTATTTCAATAGAATTTTAACATTGCATGGTAAAATTTTATTATACTGTTTGTAAATATTTGACTATATTTTTTAAAATATATGGTATAAAAATAAGATAGGAAAAAGACAATACAATACATCGTATCACATAATGAAAATAGGCTGACCCAAATAATTTGAGCCAGCCTATCCTTCTTAACCATTAAAAATTCACTTACAATTCGGCTTTTCTGGAAGTACTTCCGGCGTCATCCCGCACATTGAAAAAGAATATGATGCGGCACTTCTTGAAGTACAAATTGAGCAAATTGACGAATTTATCAATTTGGTAAATGCCAGA
>JAYUTD010000485.1:0-3144 GCA_043755305.1 Saprospiraceae bacterium | reverse complement strand
GTTCCAAAGACAGGTACTTCCAGGACGTAGAAGACGATGTAAAAAAACTGGTGCCTGAAGGTATAGAAGGCAGAGTACCCTACAAAGGCACTGTCTCTGAAGTTATGGTACAATACCTTGGTGGACTTAGAGCCAGCATGGGTTACTGCGGTGCCAATACGGTGAGTGAATTACAAAAATGTCAAATGGTCAAAATTACCAACAGTGGTATCAGAGAAAGCCATCCACACAATATTACTATAACCAAAGAGTCTCCCAATTATACCAAAAACGGTTAAAACCATTAAAAGTAATTTGTCTTTTATTGTCCAACAATACAGATAATTATTCAATCTATTAAATAGAAAACAACAACTATTACATGTCTAAAGTAAGAGTAAGATTTGCCCCAAGCCCTACAGGACCGCTGCACATTGGTGGAGTAAGGACAGCATTGTACAATTATCTTTTTGCCAAAAAAAATGGTGGTACATTTATTATCAGGATTGAAGACACCGATCAGGCCAGATATGTAGAAGGTGCAGAACAATACATTTTAGATGCACTCGCATGGACTGGGCTTCTCCCGGATGAAGGTCCTGGAATCGGTGGAGCCTATGGGCCTTACAGACAATCAGAAAGAAAGGGCATGTACAAGCAATACGCGGATGACCTTATAGCCAGAGGACATGCCTACTACGCTTTTGACAGTGCCGACGAACTAGATGTTGCCAGAGTTAATGGCGGCGAAAATTTTAAATACAATTTTGAAACCAGAGGCGCACTCAAGAACAGCCTTTCCCTTTCACCACAAGAAACCAAAGATCTCTTAGAAAAAAATGAGAATATTGTCGTCCGATTGAACATACCTCATGATGTGCAGATACATATAGAGGATAGCATCAGAGGCGATGTCACTTTCAGCAGCAATGAGTTGGATGATAAAGTAATACTCAAAGGCGATGGCATGCCTACTTACCACCTGGCCAATATTGTGGATGATCACCTTATGGAAATCACACACGTCATACGGGGAGAAGAATGGTTGCCAAGTACGGCACACCACAAGCTGATGTACGATTTCTTTGGCTGGCAGGCCCCTTCATTTGCTCACTTGCCTCTTATACTAAAGCCCACTGGCCAAGGCAAGTTGAGTAAGAGAGATGGTGCGAAATTTGGCTTTCCGGTATTTCCTTTGAGCTGGGATGGACGTGATGGAGATGGTGCTTTTCCTGGTTTTAAAGAAGAAGGCTTTCTCCCTGAAGCCTTATTAAATTTCTTAGCTTTTCTAGGATGGAATCCAGGCAATGACGAAGAGATCCTCGGCCTGGCACAATTGATCGAATCATTCAGCATAGAGCGAATAGTAAAATCAGGGGCAAGATTTGACTATGAAAAGGCAAAGTGGTACAATCAGCAATACATCATGTCTATGTCCAACGAAGCCTTGGCTGAACTACTCCAGCCTTTGGCTGCCAATTACAATATAGTGGCTGGCAAAGAAAAATTGGCGCACGCTGCTGGCATGATGAAAGAAAGGGTATATTTTTTACAAGATATATTAATTACTGGTGCTTATCTTTTTGATAAGCCTAAGTCAATAGACAAAGATACTTTTAATAAAAAATACAAGCCGGAGTTACATGATCATTTCATCGGCATCGCCAATTTAGCCGCAAGCATTGCATCAGCCACCAAAGAAAATTTTGAAACAGCCATCAAGGCATACATCAGCGAGCATCTATTGAAAATGGGAGACATCCTTCCTGTCTTGCGCATAGCCCTCACGGGAACTATGCAAGGGCCGGATTTGTTTGATACATTTAGTATACTCGGTGGCACAGAAGCTGCAGAGCGAATAAAAACTATGATAGGATAATGCCAAAGAAATTTGACAAAAAAGGCAGAAAGCCGGATGTGCATGAAGAACTCAAGGGCTTTGAGATCAGGATCAATTCCTTCGGCGAGATGGAAACCAACTACAGCATCGATACGTTGAATAAATTTTTGAATGAAAAAATGCATAGGGTTGAAAAGAAGGAAGAGGAAGAGGAAGAATAGTAAATTTTCGGATTCACAATAATTATATCTGGTTAGATCAAATCGATGTTGCGGTGCGATGCACCTTTGGGTCTGTATTGATTTTTTATTCAATAATTTTTTCTGTGCTACCCACTTCTATAACGTCATTTCATATCATTATTTTCAACGTAGCGACTATTATTAAAAATTTGTATCAATTGTTGGAGAGATGCATGGTGCGGAGCACCAATACTTTTATACAAAATCAACAAACACTAATCCTCCAGGTACAGAGTACCACAACCTATACGACTAAATCTTTTTTCCTGCTACGTACTGCTCGATATTTACCTCCAGATTCAAGACAGTAAGTCTCAAGAGTAAGTCTCTGCTCCATGTGAATCCTGATATATTGCCATCAGTGTTGCAATGTTGCGCAATAATCTGCAAGTATACATTAGATGCTTCTCCCAATCTTTTTACGCCTTCAGTATCTTGCTCCACCTCTGACAAAAATATATCCAGCTTATCTTCCAAAGTGCCGGCTCCACTTTTATCTTCAAAGGTGATGGCGCTAAAGAAGTAATCAAAATTGGAGTCTGGATTTTTATCGCCTTTGTTCCATGATTTAGAAGGAGTCAATGTAGTATATGCCTTCAGCTTGTCTGCGGAGAGCAGTATGGAAGTGGCCCTTAAAAAAATAATATAATTCGCTTCTGTGGCAAAGCTTATGACCCTCTCAGCATCTGTATCCACTGATACCGCAAAGTAAAACTGCTGCTCAGCCACAGGAAGGTACGCCACAACTATGTTGCCGTCTTTGGCCTTATCGATAGCGGCAAATTGCAACTTACCTTTGTTGTATAAAGGCTGGTGTAATTTTAAATAATGGGCTGTAGCACTCAGGCTGCGGTCAATGATTTCTTTTTCGACCGCTTCTTTGATTTCGACGAGATTCATACTTATTTTTTATACAATTGCTTGATGAAAGTTATTGCTTCGGGCATCCAGTCATAAACAGCAGTCTCATTGTCCATGCCATAGCCGTGCCCGCCTTGGGCATAAAAGAAACTACTTACTGTTATATTGTTTTGTTGCAAAGCGGCAATAAATAATAAACTGTTTTGCACAGACACTGCATCG
>JAYUTD010000484.1:0-3145 GCA_043755305.1 Saprospiraceae bacterium | reverse complement strand
TTTGTCTAAGTTCCTCAAAAGTAATATTCATGTTTCTTTGTAGTTTTAAGTTGTGAAACAATAAGATTGGTTGTCGATGCAATTTAAAACTAATATGTATTATATGCAAGTTTTATTTTAAAATTATATTACGAAAATAAATATTATAAAGAACTAAAATTGGAAGGACTTGTTTTTAAACAAAAAAAGCCAACCGGAAAATCCAGTTGGCTTTATCTTTTTGAAGAATATTGTTTTTTACAACTTAGGTATTCTCAGTGTCTGACCTGGATAAATAAGGTCTTCGTGAGTCAACATTGGTTTGTTTGCTTCGAAAATAACAGGATATTTCATCATGTCTCCATAATAATGTTTGGCAATTTTCGAAAGTGAGTCGCCTTCTTTAACAACATAGAAATCTGATTCTGCTTCATTGATTTCTACAGACATTCTATCGTCTACAGTTGCTATTCCATCAGTGTTTCCCAACATAAGAATCACTTTTTCTTTATCAGATACTGTTTTTGCAGTGCCATACACTGTGACCACATCATCATGTAGGTCAATGCTCAAATCCTGGACTGGAATGCCATAATTTTGTACTGTTTGAGTCAAGACATTGATCCTATTTTGTCTTGTTGCCTCTTTTGCAGCTGCAACTTCGGCTGCATCCTCTGCTGCCTCTGCTGCTTTTTCTGAGGCACTAGGTCCGAATAATTTCGCTCCTGCGTTTTTTAAAAAAGAAAATAATCCCATAGTTAAAATTTTTGTGTTATAAAATAATTGAATAATTCCATTAATAGAACACAATGTTAGAAATTTAATTTCATAAATGACGTTTTTTTTTAAATTCAGTCAATTTTTTATATTTCACCAATATCAATTATTTTTATATTAATTCAACAAATCCAACAGATTGTGGCACTTGGTATATAATTATTCACACATTGTAAAATATTTAAATATATAAGATATTAAATAACAGTATATTAATAATAACTTAAATGAATAATATAATCTCTTTAAAAATGTTGAGTTTTTATACTTAAAAATTTTATCTTTGCTGCGTTTTTCAAAAATGTTAATCAATTAAAATGCAAGGAAAGGGATTATTAAAGGCTTTTTTGGTTTTGTTATCAATGGTATGCCTTATTCAATTATTTTATTTTTTCCCTACTAACAAAGTAGAAAAAAATGCTGAAGATTTTGCCACATTGACGGCTTCTTCAAAATCGGGATTAGAAAAAGAAATGACTTTCAAGGCAGCTAAGTCTAAGTATTTAGATTCAATGTCTTCGGAAAAGATTTTCAGCATTCCGGGTATGGCAAACTATACTTACAGTGACCTCAAGCAAAGGCAATTGAATCTTGGACTTGACTTAAAAGGGGGAATGAGTTCTTTACTTGAAGTTGATCTAAGTGAATTGTTAAAGGTATTGGCTGGAAGGAATAATAAAGATGCTGAATTTGTCAAAGCAATTACTTCAGCACAAATTGCTCAAAAAACAGAGCAGTCAAATTTTATAACTCTTTTCGCAAGAGAGTACAATACCATCAGTGGTGGAAAGCCATTGGCAAGGCTCTTCGCTCAAAGCGCTAGTTTAGGAGAGATCAATCAGGAAACTTCCAATCAGGTCGTAGAATCACTTTTGAGGAAAAAAGCAGATGAGACCGTTGATCTTACGTATAAAATGCTCAAAGAAAGGATTGACAGACTTGGAGTGGTATCTCCAAACGTATCACTAGACAAGTCCAGAGATCAAATCCTTGTGGAAATGCCTGGTATTGAAAACAAGCAAAGAGCAAGAGACTTCTTAGAAAAAAGTGCCCAATTAGAGTTTTGGGAGGTCTACAGGATATCTGACTCAGGCATTGCTGCTGCACTCCAGGCTGCAGATAAAAGACTAGCGGGAATTATTGATACCAACGCAATGAAAATTGATACAGGGGCACTTAATTCAGGAAAGACCTTACTTTCAATATTACAACTCAATAATCCGGGTAATCCAACTTCCGGAATAACTGTAATAGGGTTAGCAGAAAGAAATAAAAAAGCGGCAATCAATGAAATGCTCGCAAAGCCGGAAGTTTTATCACTATTGCCTACAGGTATAAGATTTATGTGGTCTTATAAACCACATCAGGATCCAAACACCAATGTGTCTACCAATCAATATGAATTGTATGCTATAAAAACAAATGGATCTGATGCCCCACCATTGGATGGCGAAGTCGTAACCGATGCATCTGCTACGCAAGATCAAATGACAGGGAAACCGGAAGTAAGTCTGATGATGAATCCTGTAGGTGCAAAAAAATGGTTTGACCTTACCAAAAAAGTATTTGATGGCGATGCACAAGGCAACAAAAGAGAAATAGCTATAGCGCTGGACAATGAAGTCGTCACAACTCCATCCGTGGGTAATGGCGCAATTGCTGGCGGAAATTCACAGATATCAGGTAATTTTACCACAGAAGAAGCTGTGGATTTAGCCAATATTTTGGAGGTAGGTAAATTACCTGCAAAAATCAAAACGGTACAGGAGTCCAATGTTGGACCATCACTCGGAAAAGAAAACATCAACAAATCGATGAATTCACTTTTGATTGGTTTCTTGGCCGTTCTTTTATTTATGGTTATTTATTATGGACAAGGTGGTATCGTATCTATTATATCATTATTATTGAACGTAGTCTTTATCTTTGGGGTATTGTCATCGTTAGGAACAGTATTGACCCTTCCGGGCATAGCCGGTATAGTATTGACTATGGGTATGGCTGTGGATGCGAATGTAATTATATATGAAAGAATTAAGGAAGAAATCCGGGCCGGAAAAGCCAAATGGGCTTCCATTCAAGATGGTTTCAAAGCTTCACTTTCTCCTATCATAGATGGTAACCTTACCACACTTATTGTGGGACTTGTACTCATTTACTTTGGTTTGGGACCAATTAAAGGATTTGGGGTGGTATTGGTAACCGGTATTCTTACTACACTTTTGACGGCTGTTCTTGTATCAAATCTATTGGTACATTGGTGGACAAAAGATGGTGAAAAAGAAATGACTTTCTTTAACAAATGGTCTGCCAATACACTTACAGGTATCAATATTGATTGGATGGGTAAGCGCAAATGGGGTTATATCTTCTCCGGTTTATTGACTGT
>JAYUTD010000483.1:0-7882 GCA_043755305.1 Saprospiraceae bacterium | reverse complement strand
GCAGGTGTAAAACCCAGCAAAGGTTTTATTTTTTTTGTAAAGTCTTTTTCTGACGAGAAATAGTTATTGTATATCCTTCTTATTATATCCAAAATACTAATTGAAGCTTTTTATGATCACTGATGCATTGTGTCCACCAAAACCAAATGTATTGGATAAGGCTGCTCTCACTTTTTTTTCCTGAGCATGGTTGAAAGTTAATTTCAATTTGGCATCTATCTCTGGATCATCGGTAAAGTGATTTATAGTTGGAGGTATAAAATTTTCATTTATAGCCAAAATACATGCAATTGCTTCGATCGCCCCTGCAGCGCCTAACAAATGGCCAGTCATAGACTTAGTAGAACTTATATTTAATTTATATGCATGGTCATTAAATACTTTGAGGATTGCCTTAGACTCTGCTATATCGCCTAAAGGGGTAGAAGTGCCATGTACATTGATATAATCAATGTCATCAGGATTCATATTGGCGTCTTCTAAAGCAAGTCGCATTACATTAGAAGCACCTAAGCCTTCCGGGTGCGGTGCTGTCATATGATAAGCGTCGGCTGTCATGCCCACTCCAGCTACTTCTGCTATTATATTTGCACCTCGATTTACCGCATGATTGTATTCCTCTAAAATTAGACACCCAGCACCCTCTCCGAGCACAAACCCATCTCTGTCTCTATCAAAAGGTCTACTAGCTAAGGAAGGCTCGTCATTTCTCTCAGACAATGCTTTCATTGATGAAAATCCTCCAACACTTGTTTTAGTAATTGCAGCTTCACTGCCGCCAGTAATCATTACATCTGCTCTACCCATTCTTATATAGTCAAATGAGTTGGCAATAGCATGTGTTGAAGATGCACAGGCAGAAACTGTTGCATAGTTGATTCCTCTAAATCCGTACTTAATAGAAAGCAACCCTGGCGCAATATCTGAAATCAACTTTGGGATCAAAAACGGGCTATATTTTGGCTCACCATGTGCATATTGCATTGCTTCCTCAACATCATGCTCTATGGTTTCAAATCCGCCTATACCGCTTCCCCAGATTACTCCAGCTCTGTCAAAATTTATATCTAAACCCTCTAAACCGGAATGTTTCATTGCTTCGTCAGCTACTGCAAAAGCATAATGAGTAAAGGGGTCCATTCGCCTTATTTCTCTTTTGTGAATATATTTTTCCGGATCAAAATTTTTAACTTCACATGCAAACTTGGTTTTAAAATATTTAGCATCAAATCTTGTGATAAATCCTGCTCCACTTTTTCCATTTTTCAAACCTTCTACATATTCACTGACATTGTTTCCAATAGGCGTAAGTGCTCCAATTCCTGTTATGACGACTCTTCTCATTTCTTTTTAGTAATGCTTATTAATGCAAAGTTCTCATTTTTTCGCGAAACTAATAAAAATTGCACTATTTTAGCTGCTTATATCATGCATATTTCTATTTTTCAAATAATTACATCAGCTATATAATCATGGAAATTATAACTACAGTAAAACAATTGGATAAAATCTTAGAAAATGCAAGACAAAAAGGCCGGTCTGTAGGCTTTGTTCCTACAATGGGGGCATTGCACTCCGGTCATCTTAGCTTGATTAAAAAAGCCAAATCTACAAATGATGTTGTGGTTTGCAGTATTTTTATCAATCCTACCCAATTCAACAATAAGAAGGATCTTACTAAATACCCGAGAACATTTGATGCGGATATTCTACTTTTAAATAGTGTAAAATGTGATATCGTGTTTGCACCAAGCATTAAAGAAGTCTACCCTAAAAATGTGGAAACAGCCCTAACTTTAGATTTTAAAGGATTAGATTCAACTATGGAAGGAAAATTTAGACCAGGTCATTTTGCCGGTATGGCTCAGGTCGTAAAAAGGTTGCTTGATATTGTACAGCCACAAGATCTCTATATGGGCCAAAAAGATTTTCAACAATTCACTATTGTATCTTTTATGATAAAAAAACTGAAATTAAAAACGAATTTAAAGGTATGTAAAATAGTGAGAGAAAAAAATGGATTAGCCATGAGTTCACGCAATGAAAGATTGTCTGAAGACCTAAGAAATAGAGCGAAAATTATTTACAAAGCACTCCAGACAGCATATATAAAAAGAAACAAGCATTCCATAAAGGCTATTGAAGAAAAAGCGATGCAACAGTTGAAACAACCAGATTTTCAACCTGAGTATTTTAAAATTGTGGATGGATATACGCTCAAGCCTGTCAGGGACATGACCAAGCATCCATTTGTTGTTGCCTGCGTAGCATGCTGGGCCGGGGATGTGCGTTTGATCGACAATAAAATTTTTAAAAAAGAATACTAACCAGTGGATTTACCTGACTCTTTGAGGCGGTCTTCTTCTAATTGCCGCTCAATTTTTTGTTGTTCAAGGAGATAAGCAATTCTTTGTTCTTCCAGAATACGGGCCTTTTCTGCTTTAGTAATTAAAAAGGTGTCTTCTTCAAAAAACAGCTTTTTAGCAGATTTGGGTTCTTCATTTTCACCTTCATTTTCATCCTCTTCTTTTATATTTTTCAAAACGAAAGCCACTATAAGACCAGAAAAAGCACCAAACAAATGGCTTTCCCAAGATATCCCTTCTTTTGGAGCCAGACCTTCAAAATAGCCGCTATACATTATGAGCATTATCAGGGATAAAACAATAGATTTTGAATTACTTCTAAACAATCCGGAGGAAAAAACAAATGCTATTATGCCGTACACTATACCTGAGGCTCCTATGTGGAACGTATTCTCTCTACCGAATAACCAAACTAGGGTCCCGGTCAATATCCAAATTATAGTTAAGGCAGCCTTGGCCACTCTTTTATAGAAATATTCAACCGTTGCGGTTAGTAAAAACATGGGTACGATATTTGAAAACAGATGTTGCCACCCACCATGTAAAAAGGGCGCAAAAAATATTCCGCTTAGCCCTTCAATTCGCCTGGGATAAATGCCATAATAACCCATTTCTACATGTGTAATCGATACAAAAATATGTACCCCTAATATGGCGCAACAAATCAATATCGGAAGATATAGCTGGAGGAAGAATTGTTTTAGGTCCTTGTTCAAATGTTAGCTGAATTTGCGCATCACAAGCTTGACCAATTGTTGAGCTTCTTTTAGTTTATCTTCTTTTTCCCAGTTTAAAGGTAAAGCAATTTCATTGATCAATATTGACTTTGCTTCTTCAAAACTTGAACAACCATTTAGTTTTTTTATTGTGTCATTGAATAAATTACTGTCCCCATTAAACAATTCATTGATCATCACTAATCTGCTATTGATACCAATGGATTGTGCAATGTCATTGATTTTCATCATGGACAATTTATCTGCAAGATCCATTATTTCTTCTTTAACAAATATAGATTCTAAATCAGAAATGGAAGCAGTTTTGTTGGATACCTTTGCATTTTCCGTCTCAAGTGCAGTCTTTGGTTTTTTTATTTCTACAGCCGATATATTTCGTTTTGGTTGTAGAACGATTTCTGCAGTAGGTTCAACTGATTTTACACTCTCTGTTACGGGTTTTGGCACTACTATCACTTTTTCAGGCATGATATTGTTTATAACCTCTTTGACGTGTGGATCTTCTATATGTTGTTGTTTGGAAACAGGCTTAGGTGCTAATTCCAAGCCATCTGCATCGGAATCTCTTATCAATTGATACAATTCTCTTAAATAACCTAATAATAAGTCCTTTTCTATACTTGATATTTTATTGTCCTCTTTGAAGGCCTCAAGTACTGTATTTATTCTTTTTAACCTTTTTTCTATTTTTTCTATATCCATTTGTTAATCTGTTGTTTAGTTTTTTACAAATAATAAAATTGAATAAAATCCTCTATAAATATTAATTTGATTATCTAATATAACTAACGCAATTGTTTTATGTAATTAAAATATATGTAATATAACGCAAACATATAAAGGAATTGTGTAATCTTTGCACAATAACGATAAATTAATATAAATTAATATGTTTTTAGAACCTGGTTTTAGAGGCCAAAGAAGCGGATGGATTGAGGTAATATGTGGATCTATGTTTTCGGGCAAGACCGAAGAGTTAATCAGACGCATCAAAAGGGCAAAGATTGCCAACCAGAAAATCCAAATTTTCAAACCTATCACAGATGTTAGGTACCATATAGAAAACGTTGTTTCGCATGATGACAATGCTATAAACTCTATCCCTATTGGCTCGTCTGCTGAGATATTTCAAAATTTGACAGATGTAAATGTAGTAGGTATTGATGAAGCTCAGTTTTTTGACGAAAAACTACCCGAAGTTTGTGAAAAATTGGCCATTAGAGGCATAAGAGTTATAGTTGCGGGCTTAGATATGGACTATAAGGGAAATCCTTTTGGCCCGATACCCCATCTTTTGTCTGTGGCAGAGTACATAACAAAAGTGCACGCTATATGCCCTCATTGTGGCAATTTGGCAACGCATTCGTATAGACTGACTGAAGATAAAGAAACCGTGGTTTTAGGGGAAAAAGACATATATGAACCAAGGTGCAGAGTATGTTATGAGATGGGTAATATATTAAATTTAAGATTAAAAGACTGATGAATAGAATCATACTGTTGTGCTGCTTTACTGCACTAGTATCCTGTAACAAAAGGATATGTTCTGAAGAAACACTTATTTCTACTTTTAATAAAAAGAACTTAGCGCTGATCGATGAAAATACTGAAGAACTCAAAAAAATTGCCCTAAATGAACTTAACTTTTTACACTCAAATGGCTGGCATGAAGATAAAAACTCTTTTTTACTAAAAAGCGGTGCCAAACAACTCAAATACAAATCAATTTCTGTGGATTCTTTTCGGGCTATCATTGTCAATAGAACAGGCATTCTTACCGGGCTAGGTAATTTTGATATAACTTACAAAGGCAGCAATTTCAACGTAAATCTTTATTTTACAGAAACTTACGTTTGCATGAGCAATAGTTGGAAGCTTCTGGCAAGACATTCTTCAAAAAAACCATGAAACCCCATAAAGTACTAATAAAAATTATTGGGTGGAAATTCAATATTATAGGTTTATTTTCACCGCGTACTGCTTTGATTCAGGCATTGACACTTTTTGCAAAACCAAAAAATGGCAGAGTATTCTCTTATCATAGAAAGCACCTTGATTCTTTTGTAAAAGATTTCATTGAGGTCAATGGTCTTAAAATACAAACCTATAAAAAAGGAAGCGGCAAAATCCACATATTACTCGCACATGGCTGGGAGTCAAATTCTTGGAGATGGAGAAAGCTCTTGCGATTTATGGGCCTTGAAAACTATACTTTTATTGCACTGGATGCACCTGGACATGGTTCCTCCGAGCCCGATCATTTTGACCTTTTGCTTTATGCTAAATCAATAAATGAAGCTGCTTTAAAATATAATCCAGACTATATCATTGGGCATTCCATTGGTGGACTGGCTATACTTTTGGCTTGTGCAAAATTTCATATCCCTGAACATATTAAAATAATATCCATGGGAGCACCACATTCATTGGAATCTATTTTTGAAAAATATTTTAATTTTATTGGGTTATCAAATACAATCAGGACTAAAACAGGAGTTGTTTTTCAAAAAAAATACGACATGACATTAGATAATTTCTCAATAAAGAAAATTGGCGCAGCAATTAAAAATGCAGGACTTATAATACATGATATCAATGATAAGACTAATGAAATTAGCAATGCAAAGACCATTGCGGAATCATGGGTTAATGCACAACTTTTATGTACTAATGTATCAAATCACAGCATGCAAAACGAAATAATTTATACTATAATCGTAGATTATATAAAAACCTAAAAATCCAGTTTAGAAGTATGCTCTCTGATCCATTGCTCGGCTTTTTCGTAATTGGGCATTACTTTTTTGACTACATTCCAAAATCTATCCGAGTGATTCATCTCCACTAAATGACTTAATTCATGCACTATGATATAGTCAAATACATCAAGAGGCAAAAGCAGGCTTCTTGTAGATATATTTATCTTACCTGTTGTTGAACAAGATCCCCAATTAGTGCTGTTGTAGCGAAGTGTAACACTTTTTACAACTTTATGAAAATACCTTTCATTCCAAAATTTTACCCTTTCTTCTACAAATTTTTTATACTTCTTAGCAAACAATTTTGATAAGAGATTTCTAACCATTATTCTTTTTTCAAATTCATCAATACTACTTGGAATTTTTATAATTAAATACTGATTAGAGAGCATGATTTCCCCTAAAATTTGGGTTTCTGCAACTTCCAATTTGATTGAGTAGTTATCTTTGCCTAATAACTGAAGGGTTGTTTTTAAATCATATTTTGATACATGGTATTTCTCCAACAAATCGGGCTGACTTTTGGATACACTTATCAGCCACTCTTCTGCGGTTTTAACATGAGCCAATAAATTTGCACTAGCGAAAATAGGTACTCTTAGCAATACATTATCTTTGCCAACAGCTATTCGTATTGTTGATCTCCTTTCAATGTGTATTCTTAAAGGAACTTTATATTCCCCAACTACAATATATGTGTCAGAATAATTAGCCTTTTTCTTTTTCAAAATCCATCATTAAGTCAACCAAAGCCTGAACACCTTCAATAGGCATTGCATTATAAATACTAGCCCTAAATCCACCAACAGACCGATGTCCCTTAAGCCCGTCAAGCCCAGCTTCGTTGCACCTCTTGTTAAATTCGGCATCGAGATCTTCACTATGTAATCGAAAGCAAACATTCATCAAAGACCTGTCTTCTTTTACAGCATGGCCATAAAACAAACCATTTCTATCTATTTCGTCGTACAATATTTTTGCTTTAGCCTCATTTCTTTTTTCCATTTCTGTTATGCCACCGCAGCTCTTTATCCATTGCATAGTGAGCATTGAGACAAAAATGGCATAAACTGGTGGTGTATTATACATTGAACCATTGTCGATATGAGTTTCATATTTTAGCATTGTAGGAATATACCTATTTACTTTACCTAAAATATCTTTTTTTATTATGACTAAAGTGCAGCCTGCCGGGCCCATGTTCTTTTGCGCCCCGGCATATAATAGATCAAACTTACTAACATCAATTTTTCTGCTAAATATGTCAGAAGACATATCACAGACAAACCCTACATTTGATTGGGGCCATTGATGGTATTGAGTGCCAAAAATGGTATTGTTACTTGTAAGGTGCAAGTACTTCAAGTTGTCAGGCACATCATAACCCTTAGGGATATATTTAAAATTGTCTTCTTCTGAAGAGGCAAGTACATTAACATTGCCAAAAGCTTTGGCTTCTTTAATGGCATTTTTTGCCCATGATCCGGTGCAAACATAGCCAGCCGTTTCATTTTCGTTGAGTAAATTCATAGGGACCATAAAAAACTGAGAAGAAGCACCCCCGGTTAGAAAGATTACTTCATAATCATCGCTTAAACCGTATAACTCTCTTACAAGAGATGTGGCATTGGACATTGTCTCCATAAACTGTTTGCTTCTGTGTGAAACTTCCAATATTGACAATCCTAAACCTTCATAATCTTTTATTGCAAGAGCTGCTTTATTAATTACCTCAATGGGTAATATTGATGGACCTGCTGAAAAATTTACTAATTTCATACTATTACATAATTTTATGCAAAATTAACCTTCCATTTTCAGTAAACAAAAAATTCATGCTGCTTTTTTGTTAAATTTTAAAAATAATCTTTGGATAACATGTATCATCGATGTCTTTGACCAAATTTTATTTTTTAAAATATATTATAGATATTCTGCATATAAAGTATTAGTGTATAGGATATTAGATATGGGTAAAAAAAAGTTATAAAAAAGTGGGAGATAAAGTTTGGAGAATAGG
>JAYUTD010000482.1:0-7894 GCA_043755305.1 Saprospiraceae bacterium | reverse complement strand
TCCATAACCCTCCGTCTTTTCTGTTAGATCGGAATCTTCAACAGTGGACAGCCATTGAATCAATTCCAATTTTCGGTATAACATATCTTGAACTACATTTATACTGGCGAATATTTATTAAATCAAAGTTACTATTTTTTTGTTTTTAAAATTTCTTATAAAATCTTATTTGTTATTGATGTCTTAAATAAATGAAGCGTTTTCCAATTCAATCACATTATAGTGTTTATAAAAACCAAACAAAATAAGTATTAGTTGCAATAAATGTTATATAAATTTTGTTTTAGAATTTATTTTATTCTTCAGGAAAAGTTAACTCTCCGATTTTTAAAGTCTTACATTAATTTACATACAACCCTATTCATCTTCAGTACAATTGTACCTCACTGACTTTGTTTCAAAGGTGCCATAGCACAAGTCCCTGTCGGGATAGGTGTACATGGCTTCAGCTGAGCCGGCAAGATTGTATCCATTAATTGGCTTATAGTTTTCTAGAAGAAATGGAATGTCGAGGCCTTAAAAATGCTAGAAAATGACAAAGAACAATACTTTTGCTTAACTGAAAACATCTTTTTACACATGATTTACATAGTTTTACAATTCACGGCTGTATTGGATCGTTATTCGATTATCTTTGGTTTATTATTTCAAGTAAAAAAAATCTGTTATGCATTTTAAAATTCTCTTTTTTATGTTTTATGCGGTCTCATTTACTTCTTGCCAGCTAGTCCAGGAAAGGGAACCACTTGCAAGTGCGGACCTTAACTTTTCTGTAATAGGCACACCATTATTTTCGACTACACCTGCAAATGTCATTTTTCAATCTACCGATGGTGGTCAGACCTGGCAGGATGTAAGCAAAGGACTTCCTTTGGATAAGAATATTGGAACATTTTTAACCTACGATGATAAGGTGTTTTTGGGTGTAGGCAATGATGTCTATCAAAGCAATTGCACTACAAGCAGTCCCACCTGGAAAAAAATATATCTGCATGATGTAGAAATAGTGGATGTGTATCCTGGAAAAAACGGTATGTACGCACGGAGTGCGGAAAAGGGAATTTATAAGGATATTGGCAATGGCATCTGGATTCCAACGTTTTCTGAGATGAAAGACAAGTATTTTCGCACATTGATGGAAAGCAGCAAGGATAGTCTTTTTATCGGCAGCGACTCAGGTATTTTCAAATCTTCCGACAAAGGCAAAAGTTGGAAACAGGTCTACGACAAGGGTTGGATGATTCACATGGTAGAGTCAGACGGAGTGCTGCTATGCACCAGCTCACAGGGTATATTGCGCTCGGCTGATGGAGGAGAACACTGGGATGTGGTGATTTCAGAAGGAGGTGTGGGCATCGCTGTGGAAGTCATAGCCGGCGGTTTTGCAGCCATTACTTACAATACTGAATCTAAAACCAGAAGGGTGCGGATATCTGAAGACGGTGGCAAAACATGGCAAGCCATTGATGCCGGCCTGCCACCCCATGCATTAATTGCATCTATTAAGCAAATGGGCAATTACTTTTTTTGTGGCCATCCTGATGGCATTTTCCGATCAGCGGACCGAGGTAAAACATGGAAACTTATACTTCCTGCAATAAACAAAAAAGTGTTTAATTTGGCCGTATCAGGCAAGGTGATTTATGCTGTAACAAAAGATGGTGGGTGCTAACAAAGAGCGAGGCGATAATTGAAAATTAAATTTTTATTTGGGACAAGTTTAACCGCAAGTCCCATTTTTTTTGCGGTTCACGATCTCGTGTTTTTTTATAACCGCGAGGACATAGAGGCCATAGAGGTTGTTGCTTTACTATTTTCTCTGTGTGCTCCGTGTGGTCCGTGTTTTTTTTAACCACGAGGACACAGAGGACATGGAGGTTTTTTCCTTTTCTCCATGCACTCCGTGAGCTCCGTGGTTTTCTTTTTTTAACCACGAGGACACAGAGGACATGGAGGTTTTTACTTTACTATTTTCTCCGTGTATTCCGCGTTCTCCATGGTTTTCTTTATAACCACGAGGGCATAGAGGACATGGAGGCTAGGGTTAGCTTAGACCTTAAGTGTGCCTCGAAAGCCTCTGGCTGCATAGTAAGATTGCGCACCATTGTGGTATACAAAAACTGTATCATACCTTCGGTCACAAAAAAGAGCTCCGTCCAGTTTCCTGATTGATGGAGGTGTTTTCACCCAGCTTGATGTTTTTAAATCAAATTTTCCGAACTGTTGTAATTCGCGGTATTGTTCTTCTGACAAAAGTTCTATGCCCATGGAAGAAGCCATGTCAATTGCATTATTTGCAGGCTTATTTTCTTTTCTTGCCATCAGTGCCTCCCGATCGTAGCATAAACTTCTGCGTCCATTGGAGCTTTCAATGGAGCAATCGCAAAAAAAGTATTCCCCAGACTTTTTATCTTGCCCGACAACATCCGGCTCGCCACCGGTACTTTCCATTTCATTGAGCGACCACATCTTTTCTGGATTGGCTTCCAGTTTTTTAAGTACTTGAGTCCATTCGATACCTTTGTGGCGGTAAACATTCTGGTCAAATCGGGTCTTTAGAATATTAAGTAATTCTTTGTGCTGTGCAGCGGATAGGATTCTACGGTTTTCTCTTGCCATATTAAATGTTTATAAAATCAGATTGAAACTAAATTAGAAATTTTCACCATGTACTGAAAAGAAACTAGGTCTTATATTTAATCAATATTAATGCCTTTGACCAAATGCAAAATTCAATATTTTCTATTGTTTTATCAATAGACAAGATATAAAAAATAAGTACTTAATGGTATTGTAAATTCTGTATTTATTTTATAAATAATTGTTTAAAATTTTATTCTTTGATAAATTTTGACAGGAATACTTTCCCTTTATCGTCTTTAAATTGAATGAAGTAAATACCTGGGTTTAATGAAGAAACATCGATTTTATTTTCTTTCAAAACCGACTGTTGCAATAATTGCCCTGCTGTATTTGTTATTTGATAATGATTGAAAAAATGATTCTCTGCTCCAATAAAAAGGGTAGTGCTGGTTGGGTTTGGATAGATTGTTATAAGCTCATTTGAAATGGATGGATCTGAGACTTGCGAAGTAAAATCAGTAATAACTTTTAACAATTGCTCACCTACCAATCGTGCCGGTGCCGGGTTTGAATTGATGAGCACACATATCACTGCCCGTGTAGTGGTATCATAAATCATAAATGAAGAATACCCACGAATACTTCCGCCGTGTCCAAAACAGGTTCTTCCGGCAACCTGAAAGCCTGAAATCCCAAATCCATAGTTGCCAGAGCCAACGAAGTTTGTCATTTGATCCAATGAATGGTTATTTATTATTTGTCCACTTAATAATCTTTGGTACCACTGAGCCATTTCACTTGAATTGGAATACATCGCCCCTGCAGAATATGCAGCACTATTTAATGAGGTTCTGGGTGTAGCATTTATATTAATGCCCATTTGCCAGGGATCCGCAATAGTACCCAAAACCGTCTCTTGTACATCAAAAAAAGTATTGTCCAATTGGAGTGGAGTAAGAATGCTGTCTCTTATAAGTTTTGCAATGTTTATGCCAGTCGCACTTTCCGCTACCATTCCCGCCAAAAGGTAATTGGTATTTGAATAATTCCAACTTGTACCAGGAGTAAATAGAGGTGGACCAACCCATTTAATTAATTCAAGAGGGCTGAAAATTCGGTTTGGGTTAGACAATATAGAATCGGGGTATCCGGCGATACTATTGTAATCACTCAAACCGCTTGTGTGGTTTAAAAGCTGTCTGACCGTAATGTTTCGGTCAATGTTTTTAAAATCAGGCAGCCATTTATGAAGCGAATCATCTATACTGATGACATCGTTTTCTGCGAGTTTTACTAGGGTAACAGCTGTAAACAATTTGGTATTACTGGCTATGCCAAACTCCATACTGGATTGAATTGCTACTGTACCAAAAGATACACCCGTAGTCCCCTTCCAAAATCCCTGGCCAGGATAAAATACACTAGCAGAAATACCTTTGATATTATAGACAGATCTCATGCTGTCTAAGTTCTTTTGGAGTCTTAGAGCTGTGACTGGATCGAAAGTCTGAGCATTTAATGTAAGGGAAAAACTGAGCGTCAAATAGATTGATAAAATGGAAATATATTTAAGCATGGCTATTTTCTTTTATGTATTAAAGACAAGAGGTTTGCAATAGGGATGTCATTGAAGAATAGATATTGGGTATTTAGGGTTATAAAGTACAAATATATTGTATTGACACAGTAAAATAGGAATCAAATTATTATTTTATGGATTAAACTCTAAGTAGACCATTAAAATCGTCTCAGGTTTAACCCAGATTTTGCAGTAGGATTCGTAGCGAAAGCTGGAAAGCCAATAAAGACTGGTGCTCCCGGAGTATTTTTCCCGCAAACATAGCATCGCTATGGTGAGGACAAAAATATGAGGAAGTGCCAGTGTTTGCAGGCATTTCAGCTTGCAGTAGAAATTCTACTGCTAATTCTGGGTTTAATTAAAAAAACTCATTTTTGCTCAATGGTATTACAAGGATCCAATTGCAGTCCAATTATTGCGTAAGGTATCGCTTTGTATTTTTGTATTGGTTTTGCCATGCCAATCATTTTTTCACCGAAAATGCTATATAAGTAGGGGCGAAAAATTAATCAAAGGATAAAATGCGGGTTAATGATCAAAAGAAGCTAGTTGTGCGGTTTTACAATTGTAGAATTATTGGGCGGTATTTTCAATCTTTATTTGGAAAAGCCTCTTTCAAGTCGCTCAAGACTGATTGTGGATGTGCATCAATAATTTTTACAGCAGGGTTTATTGTAGGGAATGAGCTATGAAAAAAATTCCTACTATCAGAGTCTACACCACCGCCAATGATAACGGCGTCAATAATGTCTGATTTAAAAGCAACAATGGCTTCTTCATTGGATATTTTTCCGATCGCGTTGTAGCCGTGAAGTTTTAACATATTTGTGATTTTTTCCAGCATTTCAGCATGCCTTCCGATTACCAGTATTTTTTCTCCGTGGCCCATTAGATTTTTATTTTGTGTTTTGCAACCAAAAATATTTAGTATACCTATTACAAGAGCTTGTAAAGTTGTTTTAAGCTTTGACATTCCTTCGATTCTACTTTTAGCAATTAACTTTAACTTATACTTCCAATAACTGACTGTATTTAAAAATTTGTCACAATGGAATAATATAAAGGCATGCCAATAGAGATGTTAAAAGGGAAAGTAAGTCCTAAAGCCATCGGTATATATAGTCCGGGGTCTGCTTTAGGGGCCGCCAGTTTCATTGCTGCCGGAACTGCTATGTAGGATGCACTTGCAGCCAGTATGGCAAAGATAAACCTGTTGCCTACGTCGTCTGTTACAAAACGACTCAAAAGCGCTACCACACTTCCATTTATCGCTGGTATCAGCAGGGCAAATAAACTTAAGAACAGGCCGTATTTTTTAAAGGATGAAAATCGTTTTGCTGTGACCATGCCCATTTCCAATAAAAAAATGGCCAAAAATCCCTTAAAAATATCTGTTGTAAAGGGTTTGATCCCTTCGGCTTGCTTGCTGTCAGCAATAAAACCAACGAGCAAACTTCCTAAAATCAACAATACACTGCCATTTGTAAATGAGTGTCTTGTAATGGAAAGCATATTTGATTTGTCTTTTGACTCTTTATCATATCTTGTCATAAGAATCACGCCCACGATAATAGCCGGGGACTCCATAAAAGCCATCACTGCTACCATGTGACCGCTAAATGAGATTTGTTGGTTTTCCAGAAATGAAGCCGCAGATACAAAGGTTACTGCACTTACCGAGCCATAAGTTGCTGCCACGGCGCCCGCATCTGATACATTCATTCTGCGTTTTAGTATAAAGAATGTGTACAGTGGAATAAGAGAAGAAATTAACAGCCCAAAAAGGATGGAATAAATAATCTCGCTATTAAAATTGCTATGTGCAAGTTCCTGACCGCCTTTGAATCCTATTGCAAAAAGCAAATACAGCGAAATAAACTTTGTGGATGATTCGGGGATTTCTAAATCACTTTTTACCAATGTTGCAAATATCCCTAATAGAAACAATAAAAGTGTCGGATTGGTTAAGTTGGATATTAAGATTTGATTGTCCATAAAGATTATTTATACTTACTTTTGAGGAAATAATTAAGTGATTATTGGTGTAGGTCAAAGATAGCGTTTTTCCTTTATCCAAATTTGACAACACGTACTTTTTTTACTTTTTTAGTAACTTCACTAAGGTTCAACCCTTTAAGTTTTATATACAAGTATATCGTTAAACTCTGTTGCTTCTTTTTCCTTCAATGAAAAGTCCTTTACAGCCATCAACATTGCTTTATTTGAAGTGAATAGTTCGCGGTTAAAATTTATTACTATTGTGGTATCGATATCTTCGATCTGAGCGGATTCTGCTTCTTTGTAAAAGTTATTGAGGGATAAAGAATAATTGTTAAGTATGTCGTTATAAACGAGCTGAAGTTCCTTGTAATTTTCATCGCCTACCAGACCAAAGAGTTTATCAAGTTTGTTGTACATTTCTTCTATGGATTTTTTATTTTGAATGAAAAAATCGAACTTGATGTCTTTTGACGACCGGCTCAGGTTGGAAATATTATTGCCTATGTCCTTCATGCTTTTGGCGGAGTGCATCGAACTACGCACGGAAGAAGTTAGTTGGCTGGCTTGAGAAAGTTGGTCACCTTCTAACTTATTTCTTAAGGCTACATAAAATACTTGCAATTCACCTTGCAATTGTTTGAGGAATTCATATTTTTCATCATTGGTTTTTGAAAGGAATTTTCTATTTTCGATGATTCTTTCTAGCTCGGGCCTGTCTTTAGACAATTTTATATCAAGCTCAAACATGGATAAATTGAAAAGCATGGAGCTATAGATGAAATATTCCGTTTCTCTTCTGAATAAATCCAAAGCTGAATCGGGATCGGCTACATTTGCATTTCCAATAAAGGCAGCTGTCGATGCGTCGGAATTTTTAAAAAACAATTCGAGAAACTTTGCAAAGGGATCGAGTAGGGGAAGGAATACCACTAAACTGAACAGATTTATCATACTTGAAAAGGTGACCAGACCAATCAGTGGATCGCTGATGTGTAAAGTATCCGTTATTAGCGAAAGCAAAGGTTTCAAAAAGAGGAATGCAAATAATGTAAGGAAAAGATTAAATAGGATGTTTCCAAGTGCAACCCTTTTTTTGGAAGCGCTGCCACCAATGGAACCAAGCAGTATTTTGATGGTAGTGCCGGTTTCGGATCCCAGTACAATGGCAGCTGCAGGTACAAAGCCAATGGCTCCGGCATGAATGGCACTCAAAGTAAGGGCCATGGTAACTGAACTTGATTGCACAATAAGGGTATTGACAAAGCCGATTAGCAAAAATACCACCAGAGGCATGGATGCGTATTTCGAAAAATCAAATTCCTTGGTCTGTGTTTCCATGGCTGTTTTCATAAACATCAAGCCAATGAAAAGTAGGCCAAAGCCCAAAAGAAAATAGGAAGTATATTTGATCGCTTTTCGGTTTCCTAATAACATGAGGAGCAAGCCCCCTATACCAATAGCCGGATAGGCGACCACTTCTATATTCATTTTAAATCCTAGCGTGGCAACCAGCCAACTGTCGAGCGTCGTACCCAGATTGGCGCCGAGGATGATGGCCATAGCATTTTTCATAGTGAACACACCTGCACCTACGAAAGCCAGTACCATCAAAGAAACGAGTGAACTGCTTTGCAGTACGGCTGTCACTATTGTTCCACCTGCTGCCGCGCCCAGTCTGTTCTTTGCGATGCGCTGAAGAAATAATTTAAAATTTCTGCCTGAGAGGTTTTT
>JAYUTD010000481.1:0-3162 GCA_043755305.1 Saprospiraceae bacterium | reverse complement strand
TACAACAACAGAATTATCAAATCAAACTAGTAAAAGCTAGTTTGGTATAAGAATACCTGGTTTTTGTTTTATAAAAAGGACTTATTTTCTGTAAGAAGAAAGTAGGTCCTATTTTTTTTGAACCACATAGGCACAAAGAGCCACAAAGGGCTGTTCTTTCTTTGCGTTACTTTGTGTCTTTGTGGTTAATCCATTTTTTTGAACCACAAAGTTACAAAGTGTCACAAAGTGTAATTCTTTCTTTGGGTTTCTTAGTGTCTTTGTGGTTAATCTATTTTTTTTGAACCACAAAGGTCGTTGATGGTCTTAGTGATTTTAACTCGCAATTGGAGTCTCCACAGACTTGCCTTTTTTCTTCCTGAAAATCTTAATAATCTTCATTACAATTGGTGTCACCAGCACGGCAACCCTCAAAAATTTATTGAGTTTTTCATTTTTGGTTGTAAATAGACTGACCATGGATTCAAGTGAATCTCCAGTGGTAGGTGTTTGGTCATCAGCAGGTATCAATCCTCTAAGGAAAGAGGATGCCAAATTGTGTGGTTTTAAGCTTTCCTGCATGGCTTTTGCGATGTCACTCATTTCCTGCTTTTCAGCAAGTATAAGTGCTTTTAACTCCAGCTTTCGTTGCTGTACTTGCGACAATGTATTTATGTGGTCAGTGTTCATTTTCATCATCTAAAGTGTCTATAATTGACTTAAAAATGGATTTGGTAAGGAGTGGCTTAATGATGTAGAGTACAGCAATCAAAAATATGAAATAGAGTAGGGCAGTAGCAAGAAATCCTAAGGCATAGTTGTTTAATGATTGGCCTATCCATAAGGCACAAGCAATGCTTAGGAAAAGCAAAATAAAAGATCCAAACAGTAAAATAAAAATACCACTCAGCAATTTGTTTAATCCGTTGACCACAATCTCTGCTGTTGATAATTTCAACAAAGCGATTTGATGCTCTATGAAACTAGGGATTAGTACAAATAATCTTTGTATAGGTGATTTATTATGCTCCTGATCATTTTCCATCGATGTTGTTTTTATTTTTTTAAAGAAACGACAAACCTTACCTAGACATGGTCTTTAGGTGCTTGAGCATCCTCATTCATTTCTGCCCAGGACTTTTTTCCTTTGGAAAGAATGCTGTCTAAAAAAACTTCAAAATCCTCAGTGGAAGTTTCCAAATCTTTTTTTACTTCTTCCCACTTAGATTTGCCTGTACCTACCAGGTGATCGAGGTAAGCTTCAAGGTTCTGAAACTCATCTATTGGGGTGTTTTTGAAACTTTGCCATGAAGTCTTTCCTTCCGCAATAATGTCTTCTGCCACTTGGCCGTAATGTTTAATTTTTTTCTTTATTTTCTTCTTGGTTTTTTTACCGGAGGATGGAGCATTGAGCAAGGCAAGGGTTGCGCCGATGGCTAAACCACCTAGTAACGCTATCGTCAATTCTTGTGTTTTTGATTTCATTTTTACGATTTCATTTTTACGATTTTGGATTTACGAATTACGAATTACGAATTACGAATTTGATTCAAGGTAATCATTTATATTTTTGTTTTTCTAAAATCAACTATTTTTTTGACCTTGTCATTGATGTTTACTTTTAAACGTAGGCTATGGTGCTTGTATTTATCTTCTTCACCTATGAGGTAGCCATATGGTTGCAAAGCAGGTGTGTTGTCAAAATATACTTTCATCATACCGGCGAGAGGCATAGCCAAAAGCATGCCAGCAACTCCCCATATCAAAGATCCGACCAGCAATGCCAGTGTAGAAAACAAGGGATTGATGCTTACGCTTGAACCGATTACTTTTGGGCCGATAAAATTATTGTCGAGAAATTGCACAAACAATCCCACGCCTAATATGCCTACTGCAGACCATGTGCTGTCCATGGTGACCAATGCCATCACCACAGGGAATAAGCTACCCACTATGCCACCTATATAAGGAATGACGTTCAATACAGCGGCCAAAATTGCAAAAAGCAAAGCATAGTCCAGCCCAAAATAAGCATAACCGACAAAATTAAGTACAGTTAATATCGCTGTATCGAGGAACAAACCTTTTAAATAGGCTTGAGAAACCATACCTATTTTATTGATTAACTCAAATGTATGGTAATGGAATTTTACATCTACTTGCTTTAAAAAACTCTTAAAGCGATCTCTTTCTGCCAGTAAAAAGTAAGTAAAAATAAACACCAAAAATCCGTTGATGGCAAATGCAGTGGTGGTGCCAAATATGCCCATAAGATAACTACCGGTTGCCTGACCCGTGCTTTCGATTTGCTTATCGATCCAAATATTTTGTTGGCTCTGGCTTATGCCCCACTCAGCTTTTATATAGGTCTGCAATAATTGGTACTTGTCATTCAGCTTTGCAGAGTAGGTCGAGGCATTGTTCATCAGGCTGGTGAGTTCATAGCCAAGTAAGACAAATATACAAATGATGGCTAAGCCTATCAATGAAACCCCTATCAATGAAGCCAACCATCTGGGAAATTTTATTTTTTCCAAAGCATTACTCAATGGTAAAACCAGAAATGCCAGGATAAAAGAAACAGCAAGTGGGATAAAGATGGATGATCCATACTGCAAAATAAATCCGGCAAGAATTAAGAACAGTGAAAAGTAGGCTGCTTTTTCAAAAAAAGGTTTGTCAGTATCTATATTATGCATGGTCAGTAATTGTACATTTAGAAAAATGAACCTATAGCTGCATGCGTATATTTCATACAGCCATTCATTAATTACAAAGTAAAATTAACTAAAGATAATTATTTTTTTAAAAGAGATCAAGCTTTTTTACCGCCCATCACTAAATTTAAAAGCGCTAAAATTATAATGGCACCGACTGCACTTGTCAAAATTGTACCTAGCAAGCCACCGCCCAGGCTAATACCTGCTTTGCCCAGGGCCCAGTATCCTACAAAGCTGCCCAAGATACCAACAACTATATTGCCTATCAAACCCAAACTGCCTCCTTTCCAGATCTGGGCACCTAGCCAACCTGCAACTCCACCAATGATAATTGTGTATAGTAAATCCATATTAAATAATTATTGTATTAGAGCAATATTGCTAAACAAAAATACATGTAATTATTGACAAAATAATTTAATTTAAAAACTCAATAATATTTGAAGAATAGGCAAAGCTAATT
>JAYUTD010000480.1:0-3162 GCA_043755305.1 Saprospiraceae bacterium | reverse complement strand
GGTAACTACCTCTTTACAAAAAATGAAAATCAGTAGTCAAGGCCTGACCACCTTTTTACAAAAATTGAAAATTTGTAGTCAAAGTCTGACTACCTCTTTACAAAAAATGAAAATCAGTAGTCAAAGGGCTGACCACCTTTTTACAAAAATTGAAAATTTGTGGACAAGGCCGTACTGTTTTTTTGAAAAATAAATCTCATTGGTATTACTGGAAATTATTTCGCCAAAAACAAGGGTTTTCATAATTGTCACATGTCCCCTACCATCAGATTGCATCCCCGCACATCGCTCTGATCCAGTCTGCCTTCTACTGTAAAACTGCCATCTTCATACACCTTGCCTATATCTTCAGTAGCTATAAAGGCACATGAGTCTATGTTTGCGATATCTATGACATTGATCAAGCCGGTCTTGCCGTACTTTTCCCGGCTCAGTGGATCTGCTATTTCTGTCGTAGAAACTTTCATGGTAGGAGAAGGGTAAAACAGTCCCTGGCTTTTGGAATAGGCCTGCGACAGCAGCTCCGTCATACCGTACTCTGAGTGCACATGAGTAGTACCAAAAGAGTTTGCGATTTGGGCATGTAAATCTTCTCTTGTGACTTCTACCCTACGGCCTTTCATACCACCTGTCTCCATAACCAGAAGTTCAGGAAAGTCGATCTTAAAACCTTCGGCAAAGTCCAGCAATGCAAAGCTTACTCCAAATAACAAAGTAGGAATTCCCCTTGCTTTGCATTTTTCCAATTGCACATATAGATCGCTGTGGTTATATAGATAAAACCCACTTTCAGGATAAAGAGATAGTCCTATAAAATGGCTTACCATAGCTATAAGGGAAGAATGCTGTCGTTCCTGATAGTGCGGAAGCAAAGCAAGGATACAGTATTGATTGACGGCACCATATTGGTATTCAAATCCCCGGCGGCAATTGCTTAAGTACCAATCCATGTCTTTGATGTAGTGCCTGGAGTTAACAGAAGTGGTGGTACCGCTGCTTTCAAAAAATACAGCCGGCAAGTCTGGTTCCGTATATACGGGCCAATGTTTGAAGGCTGCAACTGGCAAGAAAACGGGACTGTCTTTTACCCGAAAGTGGGCCATGTAATCGGAGAATATTTTTGCGTATTTGAGTTGGTATTGAAATACTTCATGGCTTACTGCATCGAAATCAAAAGACTCAATGTTGGCTATTTTATCAAGTATTCGCTTTCTTTCTTTGTTCAACGACAAAATGGCTGTTTAGTGGAGTGTAAACATAAGAAAAATGAGTACATTTGTATAAAATTACTCAGTATTAATGAAGATTCTTAGCATAGTTGCAGCTTGCGCTTTGTTTTATGCTTGTGCCGACAGACCAAATCTCACTGCTATACCTACGCTTGAGTACCGCGGTATTTCAAAGAGAATCATGAAGCAAGGTCGGATCAATCAAGATACTGTACTTATTGAACTGAAGTTTACCGATGGCGATGGCGATATCGGTTATACCAATTCTTCATTGCGCAAACCGGATTTGTTTGTGATCGATCAACGCACAGGCAATCAATACGACAATTATATCTTGCCCACCATTCCGCAGCAAGGCACCAACAATGGCATCATAGGTACGATGAGAGTGACCCTTCTTACACAATGCTGTACGGTACAGCCGTGTGATCCATTTGACAATCAACCCGATGAGCTTTTGCCCCTCGAGATCTATTTATTGGATAGAGCCGGCAATAAAAGCAATATAGTGCAAATCAATGAACTGAGTTTGCAGTGTTTTTGATTTACGATTGACGATTTATGATTTTGAGATTTTTAACCGCAAAGGACGCAAAGGTTCACCGCAAAAGGCGCAAAGAATTTTGGATTGATGATTTTGGATTGACGATCTATGATTTATGATTTTTAGATTTTTAACCGCAAAGGACACAAAGGTGTACCGCAAAGGCGACAAAGAATTTTGGATTTATGATTTTGGATTGACGATCTATGATTTATGATTTTGAGATTTTAACCCCAAAGGACGCAAAGGTGCACAGCAAAAGGCGCAAAGAATTTTGGATTGACGATTTACGGCTTTGAATTTTGGATAAAAAAAAAGGCACCCATGATAAATCTGAGCACCTCTTTGTTCTATTTAATAAAATAAGTCTTAGCCTATTTTCTTAATGCATCTCTGATCTCCATCAGCAATTGATTGTCAGAAGGACCTGCTGGTGCTGGTGGAGATGGCGGGCTTATTCTGTTTTTTGATTTCACCAAGGCAAATAATACTGCACCGGTTATAACCAAACTAAAAATAGAACCCAACCATTTGCCATACATTATGGCGACTTCCGGTTTTACTTCTTTGCCATCTGGGCCAAATTCTGCTGCGCTTAATACAGCCTTGAGGTCTGCAAAATTCATACCACCTGTAAGGTATCCTACAACAGGCATCATAATGTCAGATACAAAACCATTGACAACGCCGCCTACTGCACCAGCAAGGATTACTGCAATGGCAAAGTCAATGACATTGCCTGTCATGATAAAATTTTTAAATTCTTTCCACATACTTTTTTTGTTTTATAATGAATAAATAAAAAAGTCGGCAATGAGATTGTTTTCTATTTAATACTTAATATCTAGTGTATACTGATCAGCGTTGTCATCAGTGGTAATGGTGACCTTAGTCACTTCAAAGATATAGTATTTTGACCCTTTTTTTGCAGCAACAATGTCTCCGACTATTATCTTTTGGCCTGGGGCAATGTCTTTGCCTTTGGCGTATAATGCTGTGATTTGATCTACCAGTGTAATAGAGGAGAATTGAAATTCAATGTCCAGATCAACTGCCCTTTTAAGAATTTTCAATTCTGTTCCATTGACGCCCTTGATTTCTTGTTTCCAATTTGTAGCGACAGGCAAACCAATGTCTATGCCCAAATCGGCAATTTCTGCATTTACATCCTCTGATCCCATTCCCGTCGCAGTATCAAGATCCAATCCTCCAGTACCGACAGGACCCGCTTGATTTAACAAGGCACCAAGCATCATAAATGTTGTAGGCGTGCCTACTCTTACATTCACTTCTTTCTCTGTCTTGAGACCAAATTCATCTGTAAATACAAAATTGTACTTATATGTACCCGGCGTCGCATTCTTAACACCCACCGACTTGCCGATAAAG
>JAYUTD010000479.1:0-7919 GCA_043755305.1 Saprospiraceae bacterium | reverse complement strand
ACAGATTAATGGTTGGCTTTGGAAGAAGCAATTTTGAAAAAACATATGACGTATTTGGCAAATACAAGTTATTAAGACAAAGTAAGGGAAAGAAAAATATGCCTGTTACAGCATCACTTTTTGCAGGTACAGCATTGAAAACAATGAAGTTTACTGATGGCTTTGATCATTATTTTAGTG
The DNA here is from genome assembly GCA_043755305.1 of Saprospiraceae bacterium. Taxonomy (GTDB): domain Bacteria; phylum Bacteroidota; class Bacteroidia; order Chitinophagales; family Saprospiraceae; genus JADKBO01. The sequence continues at coordinate 7,739 of JAYUTD010000479.1, read as the reverse complement.
AACGCCTAAACTATACTTTTCAGGCAATAATAGGCCGGAAGTTTTCCGATGGATTTTCATTGCAACTATCTCCTACTGTAGTGCATAGAAACATTGTTGCCTCTAGAGATTTAAAGCATGATGTTAAGGCAATGGGCATCGCCGGAAGACTGAAATTATCAAAGCGAACTTCATTTAACGCAGAATACATTTACGTATTGCCAGACCAAATAGAGAGTGATAGAAAGAATTCTTTATCGATAGGTTTTGACATAGAGACGGGAGGCCATGTCTTTCAACTGCATTTTACAAATTCTACTTCAATGGTTGAAAGTGGTTTCATCACTAATAACACCGGTGATTGGCTGGATGGAGGTATCCACTTTGGATTTAATGTATCAAGGGTATTTACAGTAAAAGAAAAAAAGCAGGATGTAATTGAGTAAATCGATCTTACAAATGTATATCTGCTTTGTCTTCATTCTTTGCAAGGACTTCCCAGGTATGGTCCGCGAGCAAGCAGACGCTGGCAATAAAATAAAAAGGCAGTTTTCGTCCCCATTCTTCAGGTGACACCATTGATAGCACTGGCGACCCATCATTCCTTTCATACAAATGGTAATGGTAATTTATGACGGGCTTAAACCCCATATCGGCTTTGTATATTTTTTCTGAAATTTCTATTCGGTCATGTATTGCCTGGGCCTGTCTGATCAAAGTTTCCACTTGTTCTTTGATTTGATTGAGTTGATTGCCGGTCTGCTGGAACATTGCAGTCATGGCATTGCCTTTTGTTCTTCCCTTGTCTATAGGCCTTATTATAGCACTTCCTACATTGGAGGCATAAGGCAAAAGATTAGGTTTTTCTGCGGTCTTATCCTTATCTATGGGATTGAAAAAGTCAGACATAACTTGTTTTTTTTAACTGTATTATTTTATGATAAATAATAATCCAATATTTATTAACGAAATATTTTCGCAATTGTTCAGAATAAACCACGAATCGGCATCAAACAATAGATTATTCTATAACACCAACAGGTTTTTTGACCTGAGTAAATCCATCTCTTTCCCGTACCAAAAAAGTTCAAAGGTACTTCCCAAAGTATTTTCGAAATGAAGCTTAACGGCTTCATATGTCTTATAAGAATGCTCTTGGTCTGAACTTATACCGGTGATAAATTGTATCAGCCAATTGGCCAATGGAGAATGTAAGGCAACCTCATAGGTATCTCTAATGCCATAAAATACCAATTTTTTCATTTCAGTATCCTTGCCTCTGGTAGTTTTTATAAAAGTATGGACTAGAGGCACCGTCCCGATCCAAAGTAGTTTGGAACTGGGTTTTGTAATGTATTCTTCCTCCTCATTGAGGCAATCATCGATATATGTAAGCTTCACTTTTGTCTTTGGCACTTTAAAGTCAAACCACTCTTGCAGATCATATTCATAACAAAGACCGTGCATGTAATTGTACAATGCTTTTTTTAAGCCATAGCTAAATTTATTGTGGTCGATTCCGGTGCTGTCTTTAAACTCAATATCGTTATTGGCAAATTTTATTTCGTTGTAAGAAGGTACTATGCCATAAGCTGCTGGATCTAGGCCTACAGGACTATGTGCTGTCAATGCAAATTGATGCCAGAAAGCCGATTGGAGTATGCCTGATTCAAACATCTGTCTTACCATTTCGAGGCTATCAATTGTCTCCTGAATGGTTTGCGTAGGGTAGCCGTACATAAGGTAAGCATGAACCATAATACCGGCAGAGGTAAAATTACTGGTCACCTTTGCTACCTGTGATACAGTTACTCCTTTTTTTATCAAGTCAAGAAGCCTATCTGAGGCAACCTCAAGTCCACCAGATACTGCAATACATCCGGATGCATGAAGCAATTTGCAAAGATCCTGAGTAAAGCTTTTTTCAAACCTTATGTTAGTCCACCACGTTACGATAAGTTTTCGACGCAAGATCTCTATGGCTACTTCCCTCATCAATGAAGGCGGAGCAGCTTCGTCTACAAAGTGGAAACCTCTTTCATTGGTCTGCTTAATCATTGTTTCCATTCTATCCACTAGTTCTTTAGCGGCAATAGGCTCATACACTTTTATATAATCCAATGATACATCACAAAATGTGCACTTGCCCCAGTAACATCCATGCGCCATTGTAAGTTTGTTCCACCGGCCGTCACTCCATAGGCTGTGCATTGGATTGGCCATTTCTATAACTGATATGTATTGGTCAAGCAACAGATCGCTGTAATCCGGTGTGCCGGCTTCACTGTGCTTGTAGTCTTTTTTAAGAGAGTAATTATTGTACAGGACAGCTTCATTTTCTTTTACGAAAGTCCTTTTTAACAAATTGTAATCCGGATTATTACTATAGGGTTTTGTAACATTGGAATAAATCAATTCCATAGGTAATTCCCCATCGTCGAGTGCAATAAAATCAAAATAATCGAATACCTTTATTTCGCTAAGATCCCGTAATTCAGTGTTGGGAAATCCTCCTCCCATAGCAATTTTTAAATTTGGATAATGTGATTTAATAAATTGGGCACATCTGAAGGCACTGTAAAGATTGCCAGGGAAAGGCACTGAAAGGCAAACCAATGCGGGTTGGACATCTTCTATTTTAACTTTCAAAAGATCTAAAGCGATGCTATCTATATAAGTAGGATTTTGAGACAAGGATGCATGTAATTCGTCAAAAGTATTGGCGCTTCTTCCAAGTTTTTCTGCATATCTGCTAAATCCAAAGTATGCATCAATACATTCTATAATAAAATCTGAAATATCCTCAAGATATAAGGTGGCAAGGTGCTTGGCTTTGTCTTGATTACCCATAGAACCAAATGCCCAGTCAAGGTCATCTACTTGTGAGAATCGTGCTCCTTCCGGTAGATACTGCTCGCTGCATATAAGACGTGCTAAAGTTGGCTGCTTTCCTTGTAAAAAGCCAATGACTGCCTCAATTGTATTAATATATTTTTGCTTTAGTGAAAACATTCTTCTGGCGTTATCACTAATGATTTTATTGTGAGCTGCTGCATACAAAAACATGTCCTCTAATCCTTTTTTTGAAAACAACTTAAGGATAACCTCAAGCCCTAAATCCAATTGATAAGAAGGAATTCCTTTTGTATTTAGAAAACCCTTTATGTAAGCTGTTGCCGGATAGGGCGTATTCAATTGGGTAAAAGGTGGGCTTATTAGAAGTATTTTTTGCAATGGATTTGTTAAGTTTTGGAATATGGAAGTCTTTTTTAATAGATCAATTGTATTTGCCAAAAGTAATAAAATTAAATTATTAATGTAAGTAAACTATACATCTGATTTCGTGAATAATTTATTTTAACCATCAACCACCAAAAATTAACTATTTAGTCATCTATATATTAAATACATAAGTATTCAATTTTGTTCGAACATCATTTTGCTTATTGTACAAGTGCTTATATTACTTAACAATAAAAAATAAAGCCATGAACAACTACCATATTAGTTTAGAAGATTCAATTTTTGAACACAGAAACAAAGCTTATGGAGCGTACGTATTAAGAACAGCCTATGCGGCCAATATGACAAAAGCCATGTTCCTCACTATTGGAGGGGTGTTTACCTTCTTCATTGCTGTAGAACATTTTACCAAAATTGGAAAACAATTGAATCCAGAAGTAATGATAGAGACTATTTTGACGGATGAGGCAAATATCGAAAAGGCTAAAATAATCAAGCCTGACTTGCCTAAACCAAAACCACCTGTCAATACAGCTTCAGCGCCGTTGCTACAAAAAACCATTGCAAATATTGAGGTAGCTGTTGTTAAGGACAATACTCCCGTAATAGAAAACCTGCCTCCTAAAGACGAGGATTTGGTCAATGCAGTGGGTAGTACAACGACTAAAGCAGGCCTGGAAGTAGGAAGTGGCAATGCATTGGGCAATAATGGTACCAAGCATAATGGCAAGGATACAGCCATAGACCTTCCGGTAGATAATACTTCAACAAAAATATGGACATATGCAGCAGAGATGCCTGCATTCCCTGATGGAGAAGCTGCATTGTATAAATTTTTGAATAGCAATCTTCTTTATCCGGTCATAGCAAAGGAAAATGATATAAAAGGAACAGTAACCCTTCAATTTGTGGTCACCACACTTGGTAAGATTGAAAAAATAAAAGTGTTGAGAGGCATAGGCGGCGGTTGTGATGAAGAGGCCATCAGAGTAGTCAAAGCAATGCCGGACTGGAAACCAGGTAAGCATCAAGGTAGGGCAGTTCCGGTAAAGTTTACTTTACCTATCAAGTTTTCTTTAAAATAGAAAATCCGTAAATAGGTATAAAGAAAGGCCAACGGGAGTTGGCCTTTCTTTATTTGTGTGAAAATTTATATTTTCGGAAAAAACCTTCCCGTATGCTTAATATAATTGCTATAATTTTCATACTTGGAAGCCGATATCTTTTCGCTAAAATCAGCACTTCCTTGAAACAATAAAATCAGCAAAAGACAACCTACAGCGCTCCAGTTGAGAAAATGACCTGTAGCTATGATACTAAATAAGTAGAAGAGTACCCATATGGTTTGTTCAGCAGCATAATTGGGATGTCGGCTATATTTCCAAAGTCCTTGTGATAAAAAACCATTGATGTATGCATCACTAAGTGCCTCACCCTGTTTAATCCTTCGGTGTTTTTCGGTTTGGAAGTCATATTGCTGTTGGTCAGCCATATATTCAATTAGAATTGCAATTAAAATTATAGCTGCGAGAATAAAGTCTATAATTGTCAAAGGCATCTTACTTTCCATAGCTTTTACCGCAGGAAAGGTAAAGAAAAGTATAAGTGCATTTTGGTAAAGGCAAATAAAAAAGAGGTTAAAGGCAGTCCATTTCCATTTACTTCCAAAAAGAGGATCCTGCCTTAATACTTGCCATCTATAATCTTCTTCACCACTCCAAAACTTCCAGGAATATGCACCTCTCCGGCTAAAATTATAGGTCAATCTTATACCCCAAACGGCAACTAAGACTGCCATTAATAGGATCCTTGGCTGCCAATTTGAGGCATAGGCAAAGTATGCAGAATAGAAAATGGGCACTATGCTCCACAGCTTATCAACCTGACTATTGTTATTTGTGACTTCTCCGACAACAAAACAATAGGCAGCTACGCATAGCATAACGATTACAGATTGGATAATTGTATTTCTTTGAACAACAGACAAAGGTTCGTCAAAATAGAAAGCCAAAACAGGTATAACGAAGAGTGTAACCAGCAATATAATAATTGTCTTAAGCATATTTATGCAACTTTTTTATCTATGGCCAAAAATAAGTATATTTTTTAATTAATGCTAAACCAAAAGTCCATAAATAAATCGATTGCAGTAAATGTGAGATATTCAATAATGTGTTTCATATTAAAGAATCTATTGGCAAATTTCTATTGGTTCAATATGAAATTTATAATATTTATAAATGCCCGATGAATTGCTTAGTATATCAATACAATATTTAAAAGTTGTTCTCCATCTTTTCATGGATGAATACTTCATTTAATGTTTCCTACATTGAAATTAGAAGCTGGGATTGAGATTATTTTTCCCTTATTATTGAAATAGCAATATTGACAGCTAAGCTCTTTTTCTATAATTCAATACGGCCATTGTATTGATGGCTAGAGCAAAACCGGCCATAGTAATATACTCATATTTTAAATCCATAAAGCCACTGCCTTTTATTACCACGCTTCTTATCACCTGAATAAAATGTGAGGTTGGAACAAACCAGGACAATTTTTGTGCCCAAAGGGGCATGCTCTCTACTGGTGTATAAAGACCTCCAAGCAATACAAACATCATCATGATAAAAAATGAAAACAATGTGGCTTGCTGCTGTGTATCAACAAAAGTGGACAGTAGCAATCCTATACCCAATACCGTAAACAAATAGATCATGGTGTAAAAATAGATGGTGAAAAATGAACCAACTGGCCAGATGCCAAAAACAATATAACTTACTGCAAATCCTAATGTAATGGAAATGAGTCCCAAAATCCAAAACGGCAACAATTTCCCTATGAGAAACTGATACTTTTTAAGGGGTGTTACATTGATCTGTTCGATTGTGCCTTTTTCTTTTTCAGAAACAATATTGAGAGAAGACATCAATGCGCCTACCATTGTGACAAGCAGAGCCAGAATGCCCGGTACCATAAATAATTTATAATTGTTGTGTGGATTGTATCTCAATGTACTTATTGTGTTGATGACAGGAAATGCATTATGTCTTGGCATTTGAATCCATTCATCTCTTACTTCTCTGTTGAAATCATTGATTATATTGGCAGCATATATGTTTGCAAGGCCTGCTTTTTGGCCATTGACCGCGTCAGTAGAAAGTTGCAGAGAAGCCATATTTTCTCGTATGAGATTTTTCTCAAACCCAGCCGGAATAGACAGAATAATATCTACTTTGCCATCTTCAACATTCTCTAAAGCATCAGAAAATCTTTGGCTGGCAGATACTAACGTAAAGTAATTGCCAGCGACCATTTTTTGGATGAGTCTTTGAGAATAGTGCGAATGGTCAAGATCATTGACAGCCAGGTTGATATGCTTTATCTCATAGTCGGCTGCAAAAGGTATGATTATAAGCTGCATGATTGGCATCACCAAAAGCAATCTCAATATGGCCGGATTTCTGAATATTTGTCTAAATTCTTTTTGAAGTACTATGCCTATCATGTGGATGTATATTGTAGTATTAAATAACTGAGATTATGCCAATCTGATTTTAAATTTTTTAATTGCTATAGTCAGGAAAAGCAAAGTAATGCCAATTAGAATTATGGTATCTTTCCATACATGTTGAATGCCAAGTCCTTTTACCATCACATCTTTCAAAATATTAAAATACCATTTTGTAGGTACGATATTGCTTATGACTTGCATGGGTAAAGGCATGTTTTCAATTGGAAACATAAAACCACTGAATACCAGGCTTGGCATTAATAAGCCAACCAACGAAATAAACATAGCAAGCTGTTGCTGCCCGACACTATTGCTTATGAGCAGGCCAAGAGAAAGAGTGGTGCATATAAATATGCAACTTTCGAAAAGCAGTAAAGGTAGGCTGCCTCTTATTGGCATATCTAAAATATACCTTGACATCAAAAGAATGATGATTACATCAATAAAGCAAAGGACGGCATAGGGTATTGCCTTACTTATTACTACGGCAGTGGGATTCAGCGGAGATACAAGCAATATTTCCATGGTGCCAAATTCTTTTTCTTTGACTATTGAAACAGAGGTCATCATCGCTCCTAAAAGCATAAGTATAAGCGTCATGACACCAGGTACATAATTGTAAGAGCTCTTTAGTTGTGGATTGTACAACATCTTAGTCTCTACATTTATTTTATAAGGCAAAGATTGTCCATTCATCATTTCTTCCTGGAAGTCTCTAAATATCATGGAAGCATAATTTAGTATTATATTTGCTGCATTGGCATCGGAAGCATCTGCAATAAGTTGGACATCTACTTTATTTTCATGCACAAAATTTTCAGTTGTATTGCCTGCAAAAACAATGACCAATCGACCCTGGTTACTTAAGAAGAATGGTTCGATCTCTTTGGAAGATTTTAAAACATTTACGACTTCAAAATATTTGCTTTGGTCCAACCTGTCAACCATCAATTTTGTAGTTTCATCATAATTATAGGAGAGGATGGCTATTTTAGATTCTTTA
>JAYUTD010000478.1:0-3188 GCA_043755305.1 Saprospiraceae bacterium | reverse complement strand
GAGATCGACAATGCTAAGGTCAGTTACAAAACCATATTTTTCTTCAAATACTTGCGGGTAGGCTCGGGTTTTTTGTATAGGTAAAGTGTAGTCGGGGTTATATAAATGGCTTTCAAATAAGTTTGTCTCAAGTTTTAACCATTTCATAAGTTGCTGGAGCATGGCCATATTCATGTCAAAAAGGTAGGTATGTTTTTTAAAAAAAGTTTGTTCTAAAAGGGGAAAATAATGCTCAAAGTAGGCAGATTTGCCATAGCAGGAGCGCAATGCCTCCAAGTGTCTCTTGACCCAGTTTTCTTCATAGGCAATTTGCACGTCCCTGATATTTTGTTGTTTGTTTTTACCTTTTCTCAAAGGAATAGAAAGTGACATGGGGCCATTGGCCGAGAGAACGGTATATTTATTTCTTAAGGATCTTTTTTGGTAATTTTCTGCAGCATCAAGAGACACATTTTGTACACTTTCGAAAACACTGAAAAATGAGATGGGCGGCAATATGTAGCACTTGACAATAGGCATTGGTTGAACTACGCTAATATTTTTCAAAGCATGGATTATTGAAAATTCAATCCTTTGGTCAGTTCTCCTTCTTTGAGCAGATCTCTTGTTGCCAATGCGAGATCCAATCCAAAGGCGCTAAATACGGCTTTGGAACCAAAAATGCCCAAGCCTCTGCTTAAATTAGTATAGGTAGGTACTTCGCCACTGCCGGTAATGCCAGTATTTGCTGCACCTACTAAAAGGAATTGCGCTAAATTGGCATCACCAGAATAGACAAAGAAATCAATACCTTCAAAGTAGCGTTTAATTTTTTCGTCTTTTACAATGTTTGAAGCGAGAAAGGTATAAAATTCCCCAGGACCCAATGTGAAGGTTTCTTTTTCAATATTTTTGGCTATAGGCCAGTATAATTTTTTCTTGGTTTCAACACCATTGACTACTTCAATATAGTTGAAATACATATAAAGAGAATGCAATTTGCCTCCGGTAGCATCAAAGCTATTCCATTTAAGGACGTCTTTTTGGGTAGCAGAAAAAGATATTTTTCCTGTTGGGCTAGGATTAGAAGGTGCGACTTCTTTGATAACAGATGTATTGCTCGTGACCAAATCGCCTTCGCCAATATTGATGCTGAGGCCAACGATATCGCCTGGTTCAAGCTTCATTTCAGCAGAAGTAATTTTATACAATTTGTTTGGAGCGGTAGCAAATACCCCATCTTCCCGCGGGTAACCATCCTGATTGCCATCAACTTCCTTCAAAGTAAATTCTTTTTTAACCCCTTTGCTGGTTCTTATAAGTCGCACATCGGCATTTTTATAATATAAAGAATCTGGGTTTTTGGCAAGAATTAATGCTGAAGTGGTTGGTGAAGCAAATGCCCTTTCCAGTCTTACATATTGGCTTGCAGCATTGTAGTCAAGCAAACAATATACCACCGGTATTTCCTTTTTAGCTTCAACAAGGTCAAACTCATTGGAACAAGAGGACATAAATACAAAAGCTGCAAGTACATATATAAATTGAAGTTGCTTCATTAGAATTTTTTTCAAAACGCAAATTTAACAAATGTCGTGACAATAAGGGCATGTTTTTGGGCATATAAACGACAATTTGCGCAGAAATATTAGAATATTGTCCTATCTCAAATAATTGAAGATGAAATGGTATCTTGAAATTATAGCATATTGGCACGTATAAGACTTAGAATTCACTTTGATCCCGGTCAGGTACAATTTAAACCAAGTGATCCAAAAGATCATTTTCAGATAGTTCCTCAGGGTTGCGACCTCATTTGAATTATACCTTTATGGTATGGAGTTTGCATCTTGCTGAAATCTTAACAAAATTTTATAACTTTACTTATTAATTATACGTTTTAAAACAAAAACTTTCAAAATGAATAGATTTATTATCATTGCCTTAAGCATTGTGAGCATGGTGTCATGCGACCCAAAAGATTTAAGTAAAATACTAAACGATGCGGGTTCCGTAGCACTTAGTGATGCAGATATCTCCAGTGGACTAAAAGAAGCGCTGAACTTAGGTGTAGATAAAAGTGTACAAACACTTTCAGCGCAGAATGGCTATTACAGTTCGGTTTATAAAATCCTATTGCCGCAAGAAGCGCAAAAAGTTACTTCCAAGCTGAAGAGTGTTCCTGGATTTTCCAATCTTGAAGAAGAAGCGATAAAAAAAATAAACAAAGCCGCAGAAGATGCTGCTTCAAAAGCAGGCCCTATATTTTTAAATGCAATAAAACAAATGACATTTACAGATGTAATGAATATACTTATGGGCGAAAAGGATGCAGCCACACAATACCTTCATAAAGCTACTTACAATGCACTCTATAGTGAATTTAAGCCAGTTATGGTAACTTCGTTAAACAAATTTGGAGCGCTCAACTATTATGCTGATGCGGTCAACACTTACAATAAAATTCCCTTTGTAGATAAAGTAAATCCAGATCTGGCAGATTATGTTGCAAATAAGGCATTGGATGGCCTTTTTGATTTGGTCAAGAAAAAGGAACTCGGCATCAGAACTGATTTATCCCAAAGAACTAGCAGCTTACTTAAAAGAGTATTCTCAAGACAAGATAAGAAGTAAGCGTTCTTTTTTATTGAAGAACATCAAAAGCCACGTATGATCTATGTGGCTTTTTTGGTTTAAGCATCTCAATAATTTTGTAAAACCTAAAATTACATAAACGAGAAGTAAAAAGATAAAGGATTTATGGAATCCTTATGCAGTCATTTGATTGATTTCTGTATTTTTACAAAAAAATAAAAAAGATCAACTTCAATCAAAACATTGAGAAACGATTCTATTTCTATGTCGCTTTGGCCACGATGCTATGCGTTCCAGCTTTTTTTATCCATCTGGGATTGGTTCCATTTATTGGAGATGAAGCCATCCGATCTTTGGTGGCACTAGAAATGATGCTTTCAAAAAATTATATTGTGCCTACCTTGACCGGTGATTTTTATTTTTCAAAACCGCCATTGTACAATTGGATTTTGATTCTATTCTTTAAAGCGACCGGATCAGTTCATGAATTTGCCCCCAGATTGGCCACTGTATTTTTTAGTTTTTTATACACCTACAGCATTTATCACTTCAATAAAAACAGATTTGCGGATAAGAAACTTGCCATAGTGCTTGCATTTATGTTTTTGACTTGT
>JAYUTD010000477.1:0-3192 GCA_043755305.1 Saprospiraceae bacterium | reverse complement strand
GTATAAAGACAGTATAAGTACGTATGTTGCCAAAGAAAGCGATGAAAATTATGGCTATAGTTGGATTCAGGATGAGTACAATATCACTAGAAATTATGCTGCAAAAACAGGTAAAGACTTTTTGACTTTGCTTGGAAAAGATTATGTTTTAGAAGGCCCATCGCCAAAATACAAATGGAAAATTCTCAATGAGATAAAAGAAATCCAGGGCTATCTGTGTATGAAGGCAGAGACGACAGATCCAATTAAAAAAACAAAAATCATCGCATGGTACTGCGACAAGATACCGGTTCGAGGTGGACCTGAGGGATTGACCGGACTGCCTGGTATGATATTGGCTGCAATATACAATGAAGATGACGTTACCATTGAAGCGACCAAAGTGGAATTGAGCCCCTCAATGGAGCTGCCAAAGCTCAAAAAAATGAAAGGTAAATCTATAACCAGAGAAGAATTCAATGCCAAAATCCTCAAATACATTAAAGAACAAATTGAAGGTAGGAGAAATCCATACTGGACAATCAGGTACTGATTAAACTGTGTACCAAAATACTTTTATGTTTAACTTATATAAAAATCTATTAAAAAAAATGAGTTTTATCTATTGCTTTTATTACCCGAATTAAATGGTTGTTTTTTAATGTCTTCTTTACAAGATGGAAATACATTAGGAAAAAAGAATGTTGCCATGACTTTTTCCATTCATGGAGCAAAAGGGACTTTGCCGGTATTAGATTCAGATAATGAAGATCCAAAGGAAAATCCTTCTTACAAACCAATCTTACAATACACAGGTAGATTTGGCGTCATTGAAAAATTTGATTTAGGTTTTAGATTAAATAATGTAAATATTATTTCCATAACATCAAAGTATCAGTTACTAGGAAGTAGGTACACAAATCATGGACTTTCCATTGGACTAGATTTGAGTCCAGCAGGAATCCACATTCCAATGTACTACAGCTATACGTTTGATCCATCAGCAAGTGTGTATTTGAATTCTTTCTATAGTCCATTCGTTTATCCATCTCTTGCATTCAACTGTGGTTTAATACTTGGTGAGGGCAAAACTAAACTAGCACTAGAGGTCAGACATCAGAGATTTATGGATAACAATGAAAAATAAAAATACAATGGCATTACTGGTGGTATCGGAAAATTATACAATTTTGGCAAGGATTTTAAAAAATAATTTTATACAAATGCTTGAATCAATGACCTTAAATTGATGTTATTAAAAGTATGCAAGCAAATGGAAAGTGGCTTTAGTGAATAAAAAATCATAATTTCACATAATCATTATATATTTACCTTTTTATTACTAAAAGGAAATCATGGTTAGATTGGTGGTGTTTATTGTATTGGCAATTTTATCAATAAAAGTTGAGGCGCAAATACTTATAGATGAAGATTTCACTGACTGGTCCAATTCATATCTTAAAGCCAACGTACCTGGAAACAACACTGCAGGCAATATCGATATTCAAAAATTATGGGTTACAGATGATGAAAATTACCTTTACTTTAGAATTGATTTAGACAAGGAAATAAAGCTCCAGGAAACCAATAAATTGGGTATTCAGCTTGATATAGACAATAACCTCAATACAGGATTTAAGACCAATGGCATCGGTGCTGAAATATCCATTTATTTTGGCGATAGAGATATCTTTTTAAATGTAGGCAATACCAATCAAATCATTACCCATGAAAAAATTGGATTGGTCTCACTGCCTAGTGTAAGTTCTTCAAAATTTGAATTTCGGCTTAAAAAGCAGAATACCATCAATGGGGTTAATGTCAGCATGGCCAATACAATTGCATTGGTAGTTGTAGATCGAATAACCAATGGCGATAAGATACCGGGCACCAATACCGGGCTTATCTATCAAATGACAAAAGCTTTTACTGGTCAGTCCAAACCCTATAGCTTTAATAAAACAAACGCAAAGTATTTAAGAGTTATGTCATACAATCAAGAGTTAGATGGATTGTTTGACCCTGTAAGAGGACCATTGCAAAAAAAAATAATTAAAGCGGCCAATCCCGATGTACTTTGCCTGCAGGAAATGTATGATCATACCATACAAGAAGTAATTGCCATTATGAATGCAACCCTTCCATTGCCCAACAATAAATCATGGCAAGGCTTTAAAACAAATCCCGATGAAATAACTTTGACAAAATTTAAAGCAGAAGCATACGAAAGTTTGAATGGAAATAATATATCCTTGCTTACAGTTGATGTCGCAGGTAGCCAACCTTTGGTTATATTTAATAACCACTTGCCCTGCTGTGAAAAAGACGATGAGAGGCAAAATGAAATTGATGCCATGCTCAAAAGGCACAGAGACATGAAAGCAAATGGCGGCAATACATTTAACTATCCCAAAAACACTCCTACTATAATATTAGGCGATATGAATATGGTAGGTCTGAATCAACAACAAAAATCATTGCTCACAGGTGATATATACAATGAAGCCGTATACGGACCAGATTATAAAATGGATTGGGACAATACGGCAATGGAAGATGCAAAGCCATTTGTTCCCAATTCACCTAATACTTATACGTGGTTTAGTGAAGGCAACGGTTATTTGCCTGGTCGCTTAGACTATATGCTCTATACTGGTAGTGTGATGGCATTAAAAAACAGCTTTGTTTTAGAAACGTCGACTCTGGATGCTGCTACATTGCAAGCAAATAATCTGACTGCCTCTGACAGTCACGATGCCGCCGATCATTTACCTCTCATATCAGACTTTAACTTCGGACCTGACGATTTAAGTGCTTTGATTAAGGTGAAAAAAGCCATCAAGTGCAATGGTGAAACTGCTACCGTATCAATTTCTGCTAGCAATGGACTAGCTCCATATATGTATGCTATCAATGGTGGACAGTACCAAAGTGACTCTACCTTTGCCAACTTAATTGGCAATGAACAATATGTCTTTAAAGTAAAAGACAGCAATGGAAAGTTATTGACCCTTGATACTTATAAAGTGCCATCTGTAGTAAAATTAGTTACATTGTCTTCGTCAATGGATAATCTGGTAACCCTAAATATTACAGGTGGAACAGTTCCATATTTCTATGCTTTAAATGGCAATGATTTTATAGCATTCAGTGGTTCATTCATTTTAGATCAAAATAAGAAATACACAATTACAATCAAAGACAGCAATGGAT
>JAYUTD010000476.1:0-8015 GCA_043755305.1 Saprospiraceae bacterium | reverse complement strand
CAAACTAGCTGTGCGAGACTATAAAACACTGATTTTAGACAGTAGCAAAGCAGATGTATGCAGCAATAAAATGTGGAAAGGAATTACAATCAATATCTGCAGGAACCAACTAGGCACGAATGCGTTCAATTGCTCAAATGGCTATTTTAAAATTTTTGACTCTACAATTGAAGACGCTGAATTTGGTCTTAACATCATCAATGGTATTGGAGAAAATCCATCAGCAAAATTTGAAAATGAAGTGGCTGTGGAAATAAATAATGTCAATTTTATAAATAACTTTATTGGTATTAATGGAAATATAGACAGCAGATTTAAAATCAAAGATTGTACTTTTGATTTTACAGGATTTCTATCACCCTACCCTGATCAACAGAACTATGGAAATACACCACTTGCAGGAATTAAAAATCAAAATGGTGCATTGTCTTTAAGCGATAAAAATGTCTTCTTGAATCTTGATAATGGTATCATCCTTGAAAATCAAGAAAAGACTAGAAATTGTTATATCCAAAAAAGCACATTTGAAAACATTACATACAATGGAATTATAGCTACTGATTTTAAATTTTTGAACAGCGACAACAATACATTTACCAATGTGGGCACAGCATACAAATTATCCTCCAATATCCTACAAACTAATATAAAATTAGAAAAAAATATTATCAATGTAGCTAATACTGGTATTGAATTAAGAAACTCAGATTGTTCTAATGTGTCAATCAATAGAAATAAAATACTAAATAGCAGTTTGGGACTTGACATTGCTGATATTGCATACAATAACTTATTTATAGATAGAGACACTATTTCAGCTTCAACAGGATTGTTATTAGTAAATTCAAGAGCTAAATTAATAAGAACCTCTAAAATTTTTAATACTTTTTTTTCAAATTGTGGATATAGTGCTATTTTGGACAACTCTACTTTTAATAGAATTGAGTCAAACATTATAACCAACACACAAAGTTCTAGATCCACTGGAATTTGGTGCAAAAACAATTCAAATGAAAATTATTTTTTGTCAAACCCTATCAGTATTATAGGACACAGGAATATGAATTTAGACCAATCTTCTAATAATTTTCTATGTTGTAACTCACTGACTGGCGGAGCAGAGGTATTAAAAATCGAAGGTACCAATGCTGCTACCCAAATCAAAGGCACTAAAATGATTGGAAATGTTGAGACTTTTTTAAATAAAAGTGCCATAGGCACTCAGACTCACAATGGCAATAGATGGTTGGGTGATGATACCAAAGCTGTTTTGAAAGATGCTACTTTTTCTAAAAATACTTTTATTGTAAAAAACTCAGAAACCAGTGCAACAGATGGTAGAATCAGACCTCAAGTTATAGATCCAAATTTTATCAATGATCAATGGTTTGGCAATGACCCTAATGGATCATCTACTACCTGTGCCCAAAGCCAATATTGCGGGGCTATTCTTCCTTCTGCTTCTGTAGATCCTCCCATAGAGCCAGAAGATTTAACACCACCTGATGAGCCATGCTACCCTATTGACATTGATACAGATGGTGATGGCATATGTGATGGCATCGATCCTGATCCAGACAATGCATGCATACCATTATCTACAGATACAGATGGCGATGGCATTTGCGATCCTGTCGATCCTGATCCACTTGATGGATGTGTACCTATAGCACTTGATACAGATGGTGATGGCGTATGCGATACTGCTGATCCTGACCCTTATGATCCTTGCGTCCCTTATGGCGCTGATACAGATCAAGATGGCTTATGCGATGGCATCGACCCTGACCCTCAAGATGATGATGTACCTTTTGAATGGCAGCCTATATCTGCTGGAGACTATGAGTCTAACTTGGATGGAGATGTCACATCGGTGATACCACAATTTGCATCTTCTACAAAACTCGCACAACTTCAGGAGACTGCATTATTCACTTTTGGTACATCTTATAGTGATGTCATCAATGACTGGGAGAGCAAAACTGCTGTCATGAAATATTTACTCAAAAATCCATACTATAAGAGAGTAAGCGCCAATCTTGGAAGTTTTTATGCATTGACCGCCAACAGTGATGTAAAGGCTTATACAAATGTAGAAATAGAACTTGAAAACATTAAAAGGATAAAGTCAACAGAATTGATCAATCTTCAAGCATTGTATGTGAAATTGGATAGATTGACTCAATTGAAAAATCTTTATACCAAAGATTCATTGGTGAGTCAAGCAATTATTACACAAGTAACTACTAAAATTAATAATACACTATCGGCTATTGATAATTTTGAAATAGGCTATTACTTTAGGAAAGATCAAAAAATTACTCAATTGGCAAGCCTTGTCAATAATTTGTCAAATAATCTTCATTTTCAATCAGATAGAAAATCTGTATGGCTGCTTATGCTTAAAAAAGAAAAATATGGGCTTGATATTTTGAATTTGGACTTAGCTCAGTTGAATACTGTGGCTGCAAAATGCCCTCTAGATTATGGTACATCGGTGCTAGATGCCCAGCAAATACTGATACAGTTGAAAGCTAAAAATTACGAAGACTTTGAGACAAATTGTAATGTGCCAGAGGTCAGAAGAGTAAGTGAAGCATCAAGTGAACTCCTAGCGTATCCCAATCCTAGCAGAAAAGTATTCAACATAAATGTGAGTAATTATAAACGCATAAGTTTGCATTGCATCAGTGGGCAAGTGATTGAGCCGACCAAATATAATACAACATATGATGGCAAGGCAATAGTTATCAATCTTGCCTCATTAGGCACTGGTATATACATAGCAGAAGTGACATTCCATTCTGGAGAATCAAAAGTGATTAAACTGATCAATATTGAATAATAATTTATAATATAATTTAGCACAACTCCCATAAATTAGGAGTTGTACTTATTTTAAAATTAACAATGAGAGCAATCCTAATATTTGCATTAAATATTCTAATAATCAGTAATCACAAGGCTCAATTAGAAGACAATATTTGGCTTTTTGGAACGAGTTCTAGTAACTATAGCAATCTTGAAGGCTATGCCTATGGCAATACCATCCTTGATTTTTCTAATGGTGAACCAAGGATTTATTTTGATAGCATGATGACGCTAGATTTTAGAGGTACCAATGCTAGTATATGTAACAAAGAGGGTAAACTAATGATCTATACCAATGGCATGCAGGTGCACAACGGGCTTCACCAGATAGTAAACGGATGCGATACCATTTCCTATGGTGACTTGTGGGAAATATTCAACTTCAAAGATTTTCCTAAAGTAGGTCAGAATTGGTTGCCTGGGTTCAATAGCATCCAAGGTGCTCTTATATTGCCTTGGCCAAGTGAGGATAACACGTATGGTATATTTTATCCAATGGGCTATGATACCGATAATTTTTATACATTTAATTCCTTTAATTATACAAAAGTAACCATAGATAATAGTTATCAAAATACCAAGACAGTATTTAAGGATAAAACGATTCTAGAAGATGATTTTATACCAGGAATGATAAACGCTTGCCGCCATGCCAATGGGCGAGATTGGTGGATTGTCAATAGATCTATAGATAGGCAATTTTTATTTTTATATTTATTTGACAATATTGGTGCACGCCTTTCTAAAAGGGTAAAAATAAATGAAAATTTTGAAACAGAATCTGATAAACTAGGCCAACTTTATTTTTCGGACAATGGAGATAAAATGGCTTTTGCCGAAAGTATTATCTGGCCATTTGATTCGATCTATATAGAATTGTATGATTTCGATAGAAGTACCGGCGAATTAAAGGCACTTATGAAAGATACCATAAAAAACAATAGGGTACATGGCACACTTGCCTTTTCACCTAGTGGTCAATATATGTATGTTAGTAACCATTATGAAATGTTTCAATACGATATTACAGCAGCTGACATCAAGTCCTCAAAACAAAAAATTGGCGATTATGATGGACATAAATTTAAGTACAATGAGTTTGATGATGGCACTTCTACAGAATTTGGAGCTATGGCGCATGGTCCCGATGGAAAGATATACATAGTACCAGAGTCAAGCAATCGGTATTTACATACCATAGAGTATCCCGATGAAGAGGGCTTGGCATCCAATCTTGTCCAAAGAAAGTACATGTTGCCTACATCTAATCATGTGTCTGTACCCAACTTCCCTCACTATCGACTTGGCCCACTTGATGGAAGCTCTGCTGATACTCTTGGACTTGACAACCACCCTATTGCAAAATTTCGGTATGAAAGTGATACTACTTCCTACCTTGATGTGAGGTTTACAGACATAAGCTATTTCAGACCAGAATCTTGGCAGTGGGATTTTGGTGATGGGACTACATTTACAGGTAAAAAACCTTTTATACATAGCTTCCCTAAAGATGGAACTTATACTGTTTGTCTTGCTGTAAGTAACGAAAATAGTACCAATACTTCATGTAAGTCAATTACTATAGGTCCAAATGCCACTGACGATGATGCTGTGATAAAAGACAATACAATGGTTACACTATTTCCTAATCCTGTGGATAAAGAAATGGTATTGACGATACATGACTATATACCCAAAAATGGTATAATAGAAATCTACGATATAGTAGGTCAAAAAGTGCAAAGCCAAAGTGTGTCTAATGGGTGGAACAATATAGATGTAGGTCAACTTAAGAGTGGGACATATATATACATTGTAAGTGATGGCTACAAGAAAATAGGAGTTGGCAGATTTGTAAAGATGTAGCTTTTTAATCTTACTTTATTTCTACTCCACCATCTATGATCAACACACCACCTTTGCGGTTAATAATTTTTGAAACGGGTATGCCATTGTCGGCAACCACATTTTTTAATGTGAGCATGCCTTTATTCATTATGGAAGCAATGGAAGTATTATTGGTTATTATTTGAAGATTTTCCATTTTTATTTGAGCATCTTTTTCTACATTGATCAATGCAAAAGAAGAAGTCTTTATTTTTATTTTTTGGACATTTTGATTTAAAAAAGTAACGCTTTTGGTCAAAAAAAGATTGTTGCTCAATCGTATTGTATCTGTAGTCATATTGGCAGCAAATAAAATGGTGTCTCCAATGGCCGCACAATCTATGGCATAGGGCAATGTACCAGATCCTGTATTGTTGAAATTTGAAACCATTTTGCATCCAGTTGTAGGCAAAATCGATTTTTTCATGCCATTGCCAAAATTGCTCACCCACATTTCAGTGGCATCATAAGGATTGAAGAAAACCCTTTCAGGTTGTTGGAAAGGATAATTGTCAACCCTAGAGAATGATGGTGTCGCACTGTTGATATTGCTACTCATCCACAATCCTTGACTTTCTGTAGTGATGAAAATCTGATTGGCATTCTGGGGATTGAATGTGCATGATGTCACTCTGTCCATGAGTGTACCTGTTAATTTGATCCATGATGCTCCCCTATTTGTAGTCTTATACAATCCACCAAGCCCATTTGGGGGTCCACCCCAACCACTGAAAACCCCTGCATACCATGTATTTTGTGCCGGATCGTTAGGATCAATAACCACATCTTTTGTCCAATATTGCATGCCGGCATGAGATTTATCAGCAAAGGTATTGGATACAGGGTCGTAAGTATAAACGCCAGAACTAGGGGTAAATGTTCCGGATGCATTTCTTCTTCCTGAATAGGTGCATACCAAAGTGCCATCATTGAGTACTACCAATGATGCAGGATGTTTCTCTGTCCTGGGTGGATTTGGCAAAAGAGTCCAGGTAGCACCACTTAGGTTATTGAGATTATCTGTTCTGTATATACCGCCTACTCCTGCATTATTGTTGTAGTGGATAACGCTTGCATAGGCTCTATTGGCATTGTTTGGATCTATGCATATCCAAAAAACCGGATGGTTAAATAACTTTAGTAGCTGCCAGGTCAATCCATTATTGGTGCTATAAATAATTTTTCCATTGGCATCGTTAACATCCAATCGTGCATCCGTGAGATAGGTACTTTGGTATATATCGTGGATATTAGATGTCCCGGCAATCAATGTACCGTTTGACAATTTCTGAATCCTGTACATTGAATTGGCACTATGGCCGGTATAATTGAATGACCACATCTCCCCTTTGTCTGTACTTTTCATACCCCGTATGTCAGAATAACAAGCCCAAATATTGTTTGGATCTACCCAAAATATTTGCCAGCAAGAAGTATTTTCTAGGCCGCAACTGCTGTATGATTGGTAGAGCGGAGTGTTGATTCCCATTGGATGATGGTCGTCAACATTGAGATAAGTTTGTTGCCATGTGGTACCACCATCTTTTGTAGCATGCAGAAAACCGTAATCACCAAAAATTAATCTGCTTGCATCGTAATTAGCTACGTCTATCCCAAAAGCACACTCCCCATAACCCCATCCCCTATCGCCACCCTGACCACTCCAGCCTGTGATGATATTTTGGTTTGACGGAGTAATAAAAGTATTGGCCCAATTGGCTCCACTATTGGCTGATTTAAATATGGTGGGCTCTCCATTTGCATTGCTGCCGGCAAGGTAAATGGTACTAATGTTGTTTTCTGCCATACCTACGAACATAGGAAAATCTGTACTCAAACTAATGCCTGGATTTAGCTTTGAAACCCAATTGGTGACACCAAAATCCAGGGCATATATTCCTTTAGCAAAATTGTAATAATCAGATCCTTGTAAACCGACGTACATATTTGCAGCATCACCGGTAATACAAAAAAAACGGGTCAAGCCATTTTCTTTTGCACCTCCAAAAGACCATATTTGCTGACCTGCCGGGATGCCGATGTTGCCAAGATTTGACCATGAACTTCCTCCATTTGAAGAATACAGCATGCCATCATTCGTGCCAATGAAGATATTGTTGCCATCAAAAAACACCCCTCCAACAATTACACCTGCACCGCTACTGAGGGCTGTGTGAATTTGAGTAAATGAAACCCCGCCATTATTGCTGAAATGAATTTGACCATAATAAGAAATTATCACCCTTTGCCCATTTAAAAAATCTGCATTGATGGAATAAGTAAGCTGGCTTGAAGATGGATTTCCGCTCAATGCTGCCCACGTTTTACCGCCATCACCACTTTTCATGGGAAGCTGTAAATCATTGGCATAGTTTATTGTATAAAGCAAGCCTGGAGTATTGGTAAAACATACTTTGGACGCATGGCCGGCCCTGATTTGCGCAAAGTGCAGCTGATTGTAATTCAATCCATAATCAGAAGTGTGGAACAATTCACCCATATCACATGAGGCATAATATTCATCGGCATCCTGTGGATTGATGGAAATAGAAAACATGGCCCCGCCACCACCAATACCTCGCGGGTTATAAGAATTTGGCTGAGCAATCAAGTGGACTGACAAAAAAAATATAATTGAAACAATAGATAACCTCATTAACCTCATTGGTTTTGAATTGCATTTATGTTATAACGATTTAGTATCTTAAAACCACAGCATAAAATTTAAATTTTAGAAAACTCAAATCCAAACAAATCGGCCATCCTTTTAAACTCATCTGAAAAATCCGCTTTCAACTCCAATAACCGTTCTTCATAAGGATGCAAGATGTTCAATTTGTGTGCATGTAACGTCATCTCATTCAATTGAAATGTGTCTAGCATGAGTTTATTTTGCTTATTGCAGCCATGCGGTCTATCTGCTAAAATTGGATGGAAGATATGTGAAGCATGCCTTCTTATTTGATGCATGCGACCTGTCAGTGGTATAAATCTGGTTAAAGAATATCTCGAGGTGTTGAACTTACCATGAGCCAGTGGAATTTCTGCTTTTTGAAGCGTGGTATAGAGAGTGACCGCTTCGTATTCTCTTCCATCGGTTTCATTGACCAAAGGATAATCTATCTCTCCAGCATCAGGCATGAAACCCCGACAGATGGCTATGTATTCTTTGTACGTCTCTCTGTCTTCAAATTTTTTATTTAGTATGCTAAGACTTTCTTTGTCCAGGGCAAACAGCAATACGCCTGAAGTCTTGC
>JAYUTD010000475.1:0-8017 GCA_043755305.1 Saprospiraceae bacterium | reverse complement strand
TACTATATTGGCATCCTCAGTGAGATAACCCTTCATTTTTTTATTTACTTCTACTATTCCTTTGCGCAGTCTTTCTGCTATATGACCGGGTAAAATTTCATGCATAGGGGCGCTGATCAGTCCGGGAATGTACGATGTGGCAAATAAGTCAGTAGATATCCTGCCATTGACAAAATCGCTCACCCTTTGCGCCGGTGCTTTCTGCGATCCATCGCCAGCGGCAAACATATTTTTTTCAACCTCGGCCTGAAAATCCATTGCTGCGAAAACGCCTTTGTACCCCAATTTATTTAATTCTTCGATTTCTATGGAGGTGACAAATCCACTATTGGAAAATGGGCTATCGCGCCTTGACAAACTCATGCCATTGACTACTATCTCACCAGGCGCAGTAGCCGCCGGCACTATGAGTCCGCCGGGACACATACAAAAAGAAAATACACCCAGTCCATTGACCTGACATACCGCTTTATAACTGGCGGCCGGCAAGTTTTCTTCTCTGGGATTTTGTTTGTATTGTAAAAAGTCAATGTAGGATTGTGGGTGTTCAATTCTTACACCTAATGCAAATGGTTTTGCCTCAATAAGTATGTTTTTTTCATGCAAGAGACGATATATATCTCTAGCACTGTGGCCTGTCGCAAGGATTACAGCTTCTCCATCAAAATGTATTCCTTCTGCGGATACAACACCGATGATTTTATCATTAGTTATTTTAAAATCTGTGATGAAGGTATTGAAGTGTATTTCACCACCGAATGATTCAATGGTTGCCCGGATATTGGCTACGATTTCAGGAAGTTTGTTGGAGCCTATGTGCGGGTGGGCATCTATAAGTATGTCAGGATTGGCACCATGCTCCACCAATTGGTTCAGTACTTTTTCAGGGCTTCCTCTTTTTACAGATCGGGTGTACAATTTACCGTCCGAATAAGTGCCCGCACCACCCTCTCCAAAACAATAATTGGAATGTGGATGGACAATACCTTCTTGCTGTATTGCTTTAAGGTCACGGCGCCTTGCCCTTACATCTTTGCCTCTTTCTACCACTATAGGTTTGAGGCCCAAGGTGAGGCATTCGAGAGCTGCAAAGTAGCCTGCAGGACCGGCACCTACTATTACAACAGGTCTGGCATTGGCGACATTTTTGTAATAACTTTCTATTTTCGGTAAAATGTCAAATGGCTTGCTGTAGGTAACTTCGATTCTCAATAAGTAGTGTGGTTCCCTCGATCTGGCGTCTATAGATTTTTTTACTATTCTGTACCCAACAAAATCTGATTTTCGGCCTTTGATAGAAGACAAAACTTTTTGTTTTATTTGTGCTTCATCGTGGATAAATGAAGGCAGGATTTTTATTTCTAATTGCTCTGTCAAAATTCTATTTTGTATAACTTAACAACACAATTGCACGGTTTTGATCTCTTACAAAGGCATGGTGCAACTGAAAGACCAACACTATTTCGAGTAGGTATGTTCCATTGAAAATTGCCGCTGTCACTTTTCTATTCTTACTGCCTTTCGAATTTTTACCAATTGTTCTAAAAGGGCTTGCAACTTATGCATAGGCAGCATATTGGCACCATCCGACTTTGCTTCATGAGGTCTCGGATGGGTTTCAATAAATAAACCATCTACCCCTACAGCTACGCCGGCTTTTGCAATGGTAGGTATCTGGTCCGGTCTACCTCCTGTGACGCCAGCCGGTTGATTAGGTTGCTGCAAGGAATGGGTACAATCCATGATTACAGGTACGCCAAACGATTGCATGGTAGGTAATCCTCTGTAATCGACTACCATGTCCTGGTAGCCAAAGGTAGTGCCGCGATCCGTAAGCATTACTTTGTCATTGCCTGCCTGCCTGACTTTATTGACGGCGTGTATCATCGCCTCAGGACTCATGAATTGCCCTTTTTTAATATTTACATATTTTCCAGTGTTGGCAGCAGCTTCCAGCAAGGAACTTTGTCTGCACAGGAATGCCGGGATCTGCAGAATGTCCACATATTCAGCAGCTGTGGCCGCCTCTGCTTCTGTATGAATGTCAGTAGTTGTCGGTATGTGGTAATGTGTACCAATTTTCTTGATAATGTTCATTGCCTCAGTGTCACCAATGCCCGTAAATGAAGCGCTGCTAGACCTATTGGCCTTTTTATACGATGCTTTGAATATGTATGGAATTTCAAGCCGACTGCATACCTTGCTCACATGGTCAGCGATTTCAAATGCTATGTCTTCGCTTTCTACCACACAAGGCCCTGAAATCAGGAAAAAATTATTTTGGTTGAATATGTTTTGCACTTCTGTGTTTTTTGCAAAAGTAAGGAGATTTTTTCGCAAATACACAAGAGTTTTTTTCATAGTACATGATTATAATAAATAAAAAAGACTTTATGATTTTGTATTCCTACGCCTAAGAAGTAGCATGCCAAAACTATAAAGTCTTCTTTTTGTCAATTATTACTGTTTATGGTAATTTATTTTATTCTATAATCATCACTTTTGCATGGTAAAGTTCACCTGATTCCAAGGTCATTTTTACAAAGTAGATACCGCTTTTTAATAAAAGATTTCCCGTATGGATGTCATTGAGTCCTTTAGAAATTTGAGTATTTTCACGCTGGAGAATTTTTCCCTCTATGTTGGTTATTGTATAGCTTGCCTTGGAATTCGAATGGGCATTTAATTTCATGGCAAAACTTCCTTTGCTTGGATTGGGATACGCATAAAAATCATCTTTTGTATTTTGAATGTTATCTTCAGCCGAATCTATATCCTGGCTCTGCGATCTGTTGAAAGTAGAACTTGAGCTGAATCCCACAATCCGATCACACAAGCCAATCCGCATGCTTTCATTAGAAACATTGTATATTGTATCTGATGTGGTATACACAAGAAGGAATTTATCAATGAAATTGGTTGCTATATTTTTAAATACGATATCTTCATTGATGTCAAATACTTTGGTCGTTTTTATTTGCAATAAAGTATCTGTCCATATTAATATTCCGCTAGTATAACTCAAGTCATATTCGAGTGAATCACCAATTTTTCCAATACCTTTGATTGACCCTGCAATAAAGTATTCGCCAGATTCCATTCTAAATATTTTTTTAACAGTAACAATTGGATCCAACACAAGTGTGTTGGTTAGTTTAGTACTTGTGTTGTACACTGTTACCGTGGTATTGACGTCTTTATAAAATGAAGAGATGATGTTGTTTTTATGCAAAAAAACGTTGTCTGCAAAATGGCTGCCTCCACCTCTCACATCGTAATATTCTATTGGTCCTGTAGAAATTACCGTACCAATATTGTTTACCAAAATTTGGCTTTTAATGTTTGAGATGGTCGAAGTACCGTATAAATGTAATGGGAAGTCTGGTGAAAGTGCATATGAAACTTCTGAAACTATAAAATCAATGAAATACCTTTCCCATTTTATTTGCCGCGATGGGGTCACCAATAGGACATATGTAGTGTTACTTCTCACACCCACCACTATAAATTCATTGTCATTTGTGATTCTTATGTATTTAACAATTAGCGAATCATAATTAAGCCTGATGTACTCAGTGATGGTTTTATAGGTACTGTCTGAAATACTTGCTACTGAATAATTTATTGAATTTTCAAAAATCTCCCCAGTGGTGTGTATAAATTCATTTTTATACTTATCGAAGTAGATATCCACAGATTTATTTTCAATGCAGTTGTCTCCAGGATTAGGATCGATAATGTTTGATTTAGAAAAAGTGAATATCAATGGCGGGCATCCTATCTTATTAATAACTTTGATGGTGTAGCTTCCGGCAGGCAATCCTGCCATACTTACCTCAACTGTGTTAATTCCTTCTTCAATCTTTAATGGAAAACTTTTAACTATCTCCTTTTTTGAATTAATAATGAGTATGTTGTATTTGTTGAGAATTTCTTGTTCAGAAGAAATTCTTAAATTCACTAAAATTGTACCTGATTTATCTTCTATTTTGGGGCAATAATTATCGGACGGTTCTATAGTTAATTCTTTCGTGATAGCAGCACATGACCCATCAAATTCCAGAGTCAAGATATAGGTTTTACCCAATTTCAATGCCTGGGTTGGAAAGTCAATTAGATTGATGCCTTTTAAAATAGATATATCAATATTTACTAAATTTGATGATTGTCCTTTTTCATTGATTTTAATCCTTCCTGACATACTTAATCCAGAGCTAAACAAAACACTGGCTGTATTTGCTGAAGGCATAAAATTGGTGATTTCAAACAATACTGGGCAACTATCCTCCGTATTTTTAATGCTTTTTGTTATTGGGCCACAATTACTGGGAGACAATGGATCAAAAGAAAATGTGAAATTTCCCAATTTTCCACCTGTATTATAAACATAAGTTGATCCGGGTGGATAATAACTTACATTGTCAAAATATTCAGTACCAAAGGGAGAAGTGACAGTAAGTGAACCAGTGTTTGTATAGTTTGAAACAAGATGTACTATGATATTTTTATTTTCATCCACTTCCAGTTCTAGTTTGGGACATTCAGGTGAACCCGATGGCCCAGTTCCAATTCCCACAGGATCATCGTATAAATTACAATAGTCCAGATATATCTTATGTGGAAAGCCTACACCAAATATATCTTTGGAATTAAACAAACAACCTTTTCCCTTTCTGCAATATAAGTAAGCATCAACTTCCTGGTATCGGTAATCTACTTCTTCATGTGGAAGACCACTAAAAACCTCAACTCGTCTGTCTGACAAGATAGCTCCATTTACGATAATATCAGATATAAAGCTGCCTCCACCGCCACATATGTCATTTACATCATTTGGCCTATAATCCCAATACTTAATCATCTTACCTCCGCCATTGGGACAAGCATGATTGGTTATGTATTCTGATGGCATGCCTGTCAAGGTCGAACATTCCCTGCAAGTGGAGATGGCTGTATATTCAGCCATTTGAGTGCCATTCAGTGGCATCAGATTGTCTGTACCTCCATTGAACAATATTGGAATGTTGGTAGTACAGCCATCTTTTCTAGTGACTGTTACAATAAGAGGTACTTTGGCATTGTATTGTGATTGGGTAACGGTAAATTTAAAATTACCCGTTTTTTTTACTTTATCATTTAGACTTCTGCTTATCGTACAAGTATCCCCATTAGGCCATGTTATTTTGAAATGAAAACCGAACTGGCAAGTACCTTTGAGTTTTATGGTATTGGCAGTATAAAAAATACTGGTTGACCCTTCTATACATGGTTTATTTATTTCTAGGTATAAGTTTGATTTTACATTGGTACCGGAATATTGAATACCTACATAATGCTTGTCATCGTCACTATCATCGTACAATGGAGGTTGACATGGCAGGCAAGTGTTTATTTCAAGTGTTTTAGTGTATCCACATGCATCTGTTAATTTTACATGATAAGCACCAAGTACCCGATAAGCCGGCATAAAGTAAAAAGTAGAAGCTTTAGTGCCAATCATTGCATTAAGCTGGGCTTTGGTAGTGATGTAGCGTATAGAGTCCGGCACATTTTTTACCCCGGGAGGCGGTATACATTCAATCTTAAGTGGCAAGCGTGTTTGATTACCGTTTGTCAAATCTGCCCAAGCTACATAAATCCTACGTCCAAAATTGACATCACAATAATTAAATTTGTCAGACTTAGGTATGACCAGAGGCACTAAAAAATCACTTAATTCCAGCCAAAAATTGTCCAAAGAATTTTTACAAACTAAGTTTTTGATCGATTCGAAAATATGGGTTCTACAGCCGTTAATTTTGTCTTTTACTTCCACTAAATAAGTACCTGATGCCAATTCGATTTGCTCTGGACCGGATAAGCCAGGCAGCAAATCGTAATTTTGACTACTATTGAATTTGAACCATGTATAAGTGTAGTCACCAGATCCACCGCTTACAGTTACTTCCATCTTACCTGTCGGCGAATTGGGGCCGCCTTCTACACCGTTGGTCACGATTGCAGTAATGGATAGATTATTGGTATTAGGACAGCATAGTGGGGTGAGTTGGTAACACTGGATTTCTTTACAAAGGCCAAAAGACACAGTGACACAATATTGGCCACCTGCCAAGCCAGTAAGCTCATTGTTTGTGGCGCCATTGCTCCAGCTATAAGAGTAGGGAAATTTGTTGTTGCTGGTTTTTACTTTTATGTATCCATTGGGAATCGGGCAAGAAGTAGGGCTATAGGTTTCGGCAGACAATGTTACATCAAATTCTTGCACTTCAAAACATTTACTTGTCTTACATTGTGGGGCTGCAATACTGGTGGCTGTTACACAATACTGCCCTACGGCCAGACTGGGTATAGATCTCTTGGTAGAACCATTGCTCCATAAAAAAGTACAACTGCTATTGATATTAATAAAACTCAGCGAATCTTTTACATTGATGCTTAGCTGACCATTTGCAGCATTCTTGCAAGTCGGGAAATACCCCTGTATACCATTGAGTTCTATCTGCGCAAAGGGTTGATGGGGCATATCTATTTTTTGAGTAAGCGTACATGAATGATTCAGCACCAGGGATAGCTCATACTCGCCTGCATTGAGGTTGTTCAGTTCCATCTTAGGGTTAGTAATGATAAATGGAATGACCTGATTGTTTTTGGTGTTTTTTAATAAAGCGGTAAATGGGAAATGCCAGGAAGGCTTAAAATTACTATCATCGAGCAGGAGGGCGAGCTTGCCACTTGATGTACCGCATGGATAGGTGACCTCCGTACTTATGATATCATCATTGCCAAGTATGGTGACAGGGATGTCGAGTTTGCAGGTTTCGTTGAAGTAGATGGTGACGAGGTAGCTAATGCCGCGAAGGCCTTCGATATTCATTGATGCACTTGTCATTTCGAAGTAAGTCTCTCTTCCAGATGACAATGCCTCTACACCTATTGTATAAGGCAGTGGAAACTGTGGAGATGCAGGATAAGCTAAGCTTAATGTAATGCTGCCACTATCTGATTGGCATATTGCATCTGTGACACTGACGTTGATTTCATTTTGTGCAGTGGCAGTGCATGCTAACAATGTAAGTATTGCTATAGAGAGGTAGTATATTATTTTTGTCATCGGTATTAAGATTTTGGTAGTAGAAAAAAATATTCTCTTTACCATTTTATTTTCATTTAATTATTTTGATATTTCATTTCTATTCCTTGTAGTTTTTAAAACTTAAAATATTCAGTCTTCTCCATATTTTTTCAACACTATTTTGCCTTCTTTGTAAGCTTTAATGAGCTCGCCATAGCCCACCTCATGGGCTCTTTCGCAAGGATCGGAAGAGGTTGGTTTAATTGATCTATTTTTGTGATTGTCTAATGATAGATAACCTGATAAATCTGGATAACCGCCTACAGATTTTATCATTGGATTGACTATATATTCGATAACGTTCAGTCCTAAATTACCGCCTCCCACTACATCTCCAGTGTCAGTACATTTAGTTTGAGAAGCAAATTTTAATGAAATCTCAAAGGCTTCCTTGCCTCTTAATTTTGAAAATGCCATAGGCAAAGGATTGTACCATATCTCAGCAATTTCACTTGGGTTTCCATTCTGTCTAATAAGTTCGTTATATTCAGTATTTAAGAAAGCTATAAATAAATCTTGACCAATTTTACTTGTCTCAGCTTTATTAAGCATACACTGGTATACTTTTTGAAAATATACTTGTTTAGTAAAAGTATTTATATCAATCTTGTCTTTATAACAATTTAAGATTGCGATACATTCTTCTTGTTTGCTACAATCCTCCAATGTTGACTTTGGTTGACTTGTCGCAAAAGAAAAACTGAAACTTAGTATATAAAATAAGATTATTCTATCCATGATTCAATTATATTTTATCATCATAATTCTTAAATTTAATAAATTAATAATTACACTATTGTCCGACAAAAATACACACAAAAATGTCGCAATCCTAATACCAGATTAAGATTCAGGCAAATTAATTTTGCCAAATTTTATACATAG
>JAYUTD010000474.1:0-8021 GCA_043755305.1 Saprospiraceae bacterium | reverse complement strand
TCGGTTTTTGACCAATACACTACTTTCATACCAAAGGCATCGGCGATTTTAGCCACCCGATGTCCTATGTTGCCAAGACCGATAATACCTAATGTCTTTCCGTTCAATTCATCGCTCTGATGTTGGTTTCTCAGATGCCATTGCCCATTTTTTACATCTGAAATGGCTTTGTAAATATTGCGTTGCAGATTGATCATGAGCGCTATAGTGTGCTCAGCGGTGGTTTGAGCATTCGATCCGGGTGCATATACTACCTTTATGTTTTTTAACTTGCAAAATGCTGTATCAATGTTGTCTAGACCAACTCCACAACGAGCTACTAGTTTTAAATCAGGGCATTTTGTGATAAGTTCTGCCGTAATTTTACCGATGCCTCTGGTGACAATAGCTTCAATAGTGGTGTAATCTGTCTCATCGATGTCATCGATAAAACAGATGTCTATATTGGATTGTGCTTTCAGCCAGGCGGTGGTATCGGCATGTATGGTTTCTAAAAAGAGAATTTTCATGGATTATTCCTGATTGCTGTGGTACAAGGTGGCATCCTTTGATTTGTATCCTCTGAAATCGTTTCTGCCAGAGACGTAAATTCCTTCTTTAAACAGATCATCTTCCAATATCTTAGGATCGATGTAGCTGTCCGGCTTGCAGGACAATTCTACCAAATTGCCCGAAGGATCCCTTACGAACATTTGTATGGGACCATCTGGCAGTTGCCTCACTTTTCCCCAAGGATGAATGTCAATAACGCCAAGGGCTTTCATTCTCCAAAATATGGCATTGATGTCATCGACTTGCAAACATAGGTGACCTCTGAAAGAATATACATCTTCCCATTCTGTCAAATGCAGCTGCTGGGTTTCGTTGATCTTAAAAAAAGCGGTAGGGTAGTCAAACAGAAAAGCAGGTATAGCTTCTAATCCCAGTGCTTCTTCATAAAATTTGCAGGCTGCTTCCAGGTTGCTTACTACTAATGCGACGTGGTTTATATTGATTGCTTTTGCCATATTGATTGCTTTTTATAAAATAAATGGTAGCTTATACTTTTTTAAATTCATCCACAAAATCCCAATTAGGGGTAAAGCCCAATCCTGGATGTGCAGGTTGTGCAATAAAACCATCGCTTACATCTATCTTCTCATTGACAAGGTCATACATCATAGGGTTGCCGCCGGATGAAAATTCTATCAGCACTGCCGATGGGGATGCGAAGGCAATATTGACGCCTGCCGCAAAGGAGAAAGCCGAGCCCCAGCAATGTGGTGCCAATTCCAATTGGTAGGTATGTGCCAATGCCGATACCCTCAAACTTTCTGTAATGCCGCCAATGATGGCAGAATCGGGTTGAATGATATCCAGGGCTTTCACCTCAATCATGTCTCTTATGTCAAAAGCAGTATACTCACTTTCTCCTGCGGCTATGGGAATAAAAGTATTAGACCGCACAGCAGCAGTCCCGTGTCTGTTGTCAGGACTCACGGGTTCCTCAAACCAGTAAAGATTGCACTCTTCTACTCCCTTACAAAATTGCCTGGCTTCGGGTACATTAAAAGTTCCATGGGCATCTACCATGAGTTTGATATCGTTGCCTATGGCTTGTCTGGCTGCCTTTACTCTGTCAATACTATTTTGAACCGTCTCATCCATAATGCCTACCCTCATTTTTACTGCTTTGAAACCTCTTGCAATGTAACCGTTCAATTGCGCACCAATAGAGTGGACATCGGCCCAGCCACCGCTTGCATATGCTTCCATCTTTTCCCGGCAACTACCGCCGATTAAACTTACAATCGGGACGCCAAGAAGCTTACCCTTTATGTCCCACAATGCAGTATCCACTCCACTCAACGCCGAGATAGTAGTGCCACGCCTCCCTAAGATAGGAAATTTTCTCCCTCTGGAAAGTGCATAGTGACCGCGGCTTCCGCTGTAAACCATTTCCCAAATTTTACTGATCTCCGATGCATCTTCTCCGATGAGCATAGGTTTTATTTCGCTTTCGATGCAAGTCACAATGGAAGCGCAAACACCCGACGACCCGACTGCAGCCTTAGCTTCACCATACCCTTGTAGTCCAGTATCTGTAGTGACGACGACCAATGTCATGTCAAAATGTGTCAATAGGCCATAATCAGACTTGTGCTGTTTCTCCTTTGGGATAGGGCAACTTAGCCAAAAAGCTTCTATGTTGGCAATTTTCATTTATTGTTTTTAATATTAAGATATAAGTGGTCGCAAAGTATCTGCAGATTTTTTTGTAAGCATATAATAAAATTCTTCTGTCACAGCAGCACTGCCATGGTCTTCCAAAAACTTCTTTTGTTCTGCTGTCAGCCCTGCAGGATTTTCATCAATGGAGTTGGGGTATGCATTGGCCGGAGTGCGGTCTAATGGGGCACAAAATTCTACAGAAAGCACCTTGTTATAACCAATATCATTTAAGGTGGATATGATTTTTGGCCAATCAAAATGTCCCATACCAGGTGCCATCCTATTGTTGTCAGCCACATGTACACCTACCAGACGGTCTTTGGCTTTTCTCAATGCAGCATGGATGTCTTCTTCTTCAATATTCATGTGAAATACATCAAGCACAACACCGCAATTAGGCCCTGTCGCCTCAGCCAATGCCAATGCCTGATCCCCACGATTGATGAAGTAGGTTTCAAATCTATTGATAGGTTCAATGCCTAATTTGATACCCAAAGGTTCTGCATAGGCATATAATTGTTGCATGCTCTCTACAGCATATTGCCATTCTACTTCCGGTCGGGATTCAGGTATGATTTTTCCGACAGTTCCGGGAACTACAGATACCATCTTACCATCAAGTGCCTTGACCATATCGATGATGTCTTTTACATATTGCACCGACGCAGCTCTTTGCTTTGGGTCTTTCGCAATAAGGTTGCGTTGTCCAAGCATCAGAGTTACTGAGCCCCAGCACTTCACCCCGTAATTATCCAGCAGATCTTTTACCTCACTGATATTATACATCTCAGGGCTGCCTTGAATTTCGATGTATTCATAGCCTAGTTTTGATATACGGGCCAATGTCGATTCAAGGCTTTCTGCCCTCATCCAGTTGTGAATTGCTAATTGCATATTGTTGTCCTATCTGTTAAGTACCAAAAGTACTATAAAAGAGGTGAAAAGTAAAATTATTTTTTATCTACAAAGCCGAGAGGTTTTTCACTTTGGCCACTTAAATAAATGTATATTTTCCATAATTCTATTTACATTTACCCTATTAATGCCAAAAAAAAATGGATTTTTCTATAAATTCTGCTTATCCTTCTGTGTCCATGCTTAGAGAAAAAGCGAAGGCCACTATTCCTGGATTTGCTTTTGATTACCTTGATGGCGGTTGCAATGAAGAAGTAAATTTGCGCCGCAATACTGCAGACATTCATAAAGTAAAATTGAGGCCAAATTATTTACGTGGTATGTCGAATGTTGATTTGTCGACAACCATTTTTGGTAAAAAATACAGCTTGCCTTTTGGCATTGCGCCTATCGGTTTGCAGGGATTGATATGGCCGGGTGCGCCTAAAATATTGGCCCATGCAGCTAAAAAATATAACATACCTTACATACTTTCTACAGTAAGTACTGAAGACATAGAAACCATCACAGCCATCAATGAGGATGCATGGTTTCAATTGTACAATCCCAGAGATGGATCCATAAGAGACAATATGTTGGATCGATGTGCTTCTGCGGGCGTCAAAGTTTTGGTTGTGCTTGCCGATGTTCCAGCTTTTGGATATAGGCCTAAAGAGATAAAAAATGGCTTAGCCATTCCACCAAGGATGACATTTTCCAACCTATTGCAAATTGCTGCTTCACCAAAATGGGCGCTGGCTACCCTTATGTATGGCACACCTCAATTTAAAATGCTGCAGCGTTATCTACCTGCAAACTTAAGTTTAAAACATTTAGGGCTTTTTATGAATAATACCTTTGATGGCCGGCTCAATGAAGACCGCATCAAAGCCATAAGAGACAAGTGGAAGGGTAAGTTGGTACTCAAAGGCGTAGCAAGTGCCGAGGATGCAGATAAAGCATTGGAATGGGGCATGGATGGCCTTATCTTATCAAACCATGGCGGAAGGCAATTGGATGCTGCAGAATCGACGATTGATACTTTAAGGCACCTTGTAGGTAGCTATAAAAACAAAACTACACTCATGGTCGACAGTGGTATAAGAAATGGCGTGGATGTAGCCAATATGCTTGCCACTGGAGCTGACTTTACCTTTCTGGGCAGGTCATTTATGTATGGAGTCGGGGCATTGGGCAGTGAAGGTGGCGAACAAGTGATTTCTATTCTTGGAAAAGAATTGAAGCAATTGATGGAGCAAATTGGTTGTGCACGGGTAGATGAATTACACAGCCATTTGGTAACAAATACAAACTAAGGTGGGGGTGCTGCGAAGGTTTTTTTGTGTACTGTTAAGCTTGAAATTGTGGGTAAGTTAGAAAAAGTGTAGCCATTTTTTGTAAAGCACTATGCTTTTTTCCTATTTCAATGTTCGAAGTATCTTTATTGCCAAATCTGTCCAACACAAAATTTTGATAGGCTTCAGAAGATCATTGTCAAATTATTCAGGATTGAATTTATTCAATTTATCTAATACAAAATTGGAGAGATCCAATTCAATACGCCACCTCTACACAATACGCAATCAACTTCTTATACGTCTCATTGCTATGCAACATCTCCTTATTCCCTAATACAATCAATTGTTCTCGTGTCCTTGTAATCGCTACATTGAGTTTTCTGTCTATTCCCTCAGATGAGGCTGACACCAGCGTGTTGAGCTGGCTGAATTTGTTCGTACACAAGGACAATATTATAATGTCCTTTGCCCCGCCCTGAAAACGCTCCACCGTATCGACCACAATAGGCAAATGGGTGTTGAGCCTGGCTTTGATCAATGCAATTTGTGCTTTGTATGGTGTGATTACACCGATTGAATTCGAGTGTATAGTCAAGCCGGTGGATGCATATATTTGTACTAGTTCATCGACCAGTTCCCTAACTTTGTCCGCTTCAAAAAGATTGGTTTTATAATTAAAGTTTGTTTCGACCGGAGTGTCGATAAAAATCATTCGCTTGCTGAGCAATTCAGGATAAGAAAGGGAATTGCTTTTCCTCAACATTGGATTTATCAGTCGGTCAATGCCGGTAATAGGTTTCAATTTTTGCTCATAAAAATTTTCATTGACAAATTGCATAATGTCAATATGCATCCTGCCTTGCATAGATAAAATTTCTGTAGCATGAAACCACTGTTTTTCCTTACATTGAAGATATAGTCTTTCGAAAAGTGATGTTCTGGTATCGTTAATACCTATCTCATTAAGCGGGTTATTTTCAATGATTGACTCAGCTTTGCTTTGTGTGACCACTGCAGGAAGTTGTTTATGGTCGCCAATTAATATAAACCTTTTGAAATTTGTAAGAAGGCCGCAGAGCATAGGCTCTAAGATCTGAGACGCTTCGTCCACAATTACAGTGTCAAATTCCATTAATGAAAATATTTCAGTCTTTCCCAATAGCGAAGACAGAGTGGAAACTACAATTCTAGAATGAGCCAGGTAATTTTTTATACTCTTTCTATTGGAGTATCCCTTTATTTTATTTTGTAAAAGAAAATGAGCGTAGGAATCACCAACAGAAAGAGAGCTGCCGATTCTGGTAATTTGATCGGTCATGCCTCCTTCTATAAGAGCCTGGCAGATTTCGTCCACAGCTTTATTGGTATATGCTAAGAGCATTATTTTCTCCGTCGTATTTTCCAGCAATTGCAGCGTTAAATTTTTAATGATTTCGCTGGTTTTTCCTGTGCCAGGCGGGCCCCACAAAAGCATGTAATCTTTGCATGAAAACAGTTTTTGGATAATTCCTTTTTGTTCATTGGTGAGATTTGCAGGTAAATTCACCAGTGGTTGTGCCTTAAATATTTCGGGTCTTGACCTACCCAGGATAAGCCTGCGTTTTTCAATGTCACTTGCAGTAAATAGATACAAATTTTTATACATATGCCTGAATGCACTATCCAATACATCTTGCTCAAGATTCCAATAGTCATAGGATCTGAATATTTCCTGGTTTTTTTGTGCATGCCTCAATTTCACCACAACTTTTTCAGCATCAATTTCCACGATGGTGGCCTTGAATATTTGATGATGCATTATTTCTCTAGTGTTAAAGGAATGCGGGTACATGACTGCAATGTCACCTACTCTGAAATTCGACAATAAAGCACTATACTCTGAATAGCTAAATTCAATCAGGGCATTTACTTGATCTGAATTATTATGCACGATACGCAAATGGTTTAGAATGGCAAACCGGTCAATTTTATCATCTATTTTTTCAAGCCACAATCCCGCTAAACCATTAGATTTCTCATAACCATATTCCCCTACCTTGGCGATTATTTGTTCTCTGGCAATAAAACTAATGAAATTAGCTATATATGCTTTTTCAACGAGATCAAGTGTGGTAATTATGTTTTCAAATTTTTGCAGATCGCCTTGAACATAGCCTTTGAGTGAATCAAAGTTTTTTTCTTTCAAAAAGGATACAATCTTACCTGACATGTCTGCAGACTTGGCCAGAGCATGATCCATGATCATTATTTCATTTCGTATTTTCATCAATTCGTATTGCTGTGTTTTTGTTACAGGTGCAAATTTTAAACAGTCTTCAGAAAGTGAAGAGTAGAATATATAATTGATGGCCTTAATACTGCCCAGGTAACTGGATTTAATGATCAGGTCATACAACAATGTCTGGAGATAGTGGCTATTGTTTATACCATATTTATTAGGATTGTACGGCTTACCACTTTTCAACTCGATGATGTCTATTTGTTTTTTTTCATTGACGTGGAGTAGATCCAGACGACCTTGTATGCCATAATCTCTGCAATAAAAAGATGGCTCAAGATAGATGTGGGCCTTATCCAGTCCTTTTTCTTTGAAATCATATTGAATGGTTCTTTTTATATTTTGAAAATGTGCAAATAGTTTCTCTAAAGTAAGTTTTACTTCATCATCGTCATACAGCGACCATTTTAAGGGATCCTCTTCAAAAAATGATTCAATCAATGCATTGAATTCTACAGTTTCATTGTTTATAATCTGGTCCAGCATACCTCCGACCATATTACCAGACATCAGATTGATATTGGTTTCTTTTACCATAAGCTTATTGAGCACATACAACCAGTATTCACCTTTACTATCCCTCGTGGCATTTGCTACAGAAGTTACATCTACCAGGTAATCCGGGTTTAATATTAGAGCGGTAGGGTGTAGTAAATTATCTTTGAGACAATCGACATCTATGAGATTTGCATGTATGGGTAGGCCAATTATTTTTATAGCAGTTTTTATATTTTGAGTGAAAACTTCATTCTTTTCCGGAATGTCAAACACTACCTTAAATTCTACCTCCGGTTCTTCGTCGCTGATAAATGTAAGTTGATTAGAGCTGGAATCTATAGAGATGATAAGGCCATCTATCAATGCTTTAAATCCTATGATATCTTTGGGTTTGCTCTTGAAAAACGAATCAGTTGCAGCAGATAACAACAAATTGGCTGATTTGTCATTGGAATACAAATCAAGAAGCAGATGGCATAAAAAACAGCCCAACTCATAGTATTGCGTTTCATTCGAGCCATTAATTTCATTTCTTTCGACAGCCCTTCTAAATGTCTGCAATAAAAAATGGTGTCTTGCTGAAAATTGGTTTTTCGTAACGATCCAGCTTATTTTGGCAAATAGGGTAGTAAATCTAATAGATTCTTCGGCTACAAATAAATTCAAAGAATCGTCTAACACCTTGAATAATAGTCTTATTTTATCTGGATAGAACCATTGTCCTTCATTTTCAATGACGGTGAGTTGAGATTGGATACTTTTTAATTCTTCTTTTTTCATTCTGTATTAATTATTTAATAATCATTATCATTTGTATTAAAATATACACGATATTGACTAGT
>JAYUTD010000473.1:0-8046 GCA_043755305.1 Saprospiraceae bacterium | reverse complement strand
GTTCACCAGGAGACGCCACTAACGTAAGGGTTAGAGGTATTAGTTCATTTTCAAACAATGATCCTTTAATCATTATTGATGGTGTACCTACAACTGATAAGTATAACACTTCAATCAATCCCAACGATATAGAATCTATGCAGGTACTTAAAGATGCGTCTTCTGCATCAATCTATGGTTCAAGAGCTTCCAACGGGGTAATTGTCATTACAACTAAAAAAGGAAAGTCTGGCAAAGTTAAAATGAGTTATGATGGTTCTTACGGTGTTGCAACTCCAGTAAAGGGTTTTGACAAAGTATTGAACACAGACTCTAAAACTTTTGTAGAAGCGATAAGATTGAAATTTGCCAGTGACCCTACCAATGCGCCTCCATATTCCCAATCTGCAACATTGCCTAAGTACATAGTACCTAGTTCAAATACCGTAGATGAAGCTACTTATGACGTATTGCAAAATCCTATCACATTGACCAATCAAACAGGTACAAACTGGTGGAAGGAAATGACACGTGCTGCTGGAATTCAGAACCACAACCTTACTGTAAGTGGTGGTTCAGAAAAATCTACTTTTATGGTGTCCGCAGGCTATCTTGGCCAGGAAGGTGTGTTGAAATACACAGATTTCAACAGAGGCTCTTTAAGGGCGAATACTACATTTAATGTAAGTAAGAAATTTAGATTAGGAGAAAACTTAGTTGTTACAAGATCTACTGGTGTAGGTGTAGGTAGCACAGGAGGCCAAAACAATGAACAAGGCGTGCTTGGATCATTGCTTAAAGCCAATCCATTGGTTTCTGTAAGAGACATCAAAGGTAATCCTGGATCTAACTTAGCACAAGGATTAAGCAACAACAACAATCCAGTTGCACAACTTGAGCAAAACAAAGACAATAGAAGAAACGATACCAGATTATTGGGAAATTTGTATGCTGAACTCGATCTAATAGAAGGATTGACTGTAAAGACAAGTTTTGGTTCTGATATTTATTCCGGATTTGGCAAAAGATTTACCTATCCAAATCCATATAGAAACGAAGGTGACAAAACTGCCAACTCATTCAGCGAAAACTGGGCAAACGGTCTAAATTGGAATTGGACAAATACCTTGAATTACAGAAAAACATTTGATGAAAAACATAGCGTAAATGTTTTATTGGGTCAGGAAGCCATAAGTAATTCCAACAGGTTTATCAATGCAAGTTTGGCCAATTACTTTACAACAGATGTAAATTCATGGTATGTAATTCCGGCATTTGGTGCAAATGCGACCAGAGGAGTAAACTCAGGCGGCGGAGAAAACAAATTGGCTTCTTTGTTTGCAAAAGCAGATTATTCATATGATGACAAGTATTTTATTAGTGGTACAATAAGAAGAGATGGTTCGTCAAATTTCTTGAGCGATAAGAGGTATGGAGTATTTCCAGCAGCTTCTGTAGCTTGGAGGGTTTCAAAAGAATCTTTCTTGAGTGATGTTTCCTGGTTGTCAGACCTTAAATTGAGGGCTAGTTATGGTACGCTTGGAAACCAACAAGTCGCTAGATACAGTTTCACTGATATATTTGGAGGAGACGTAGGTTCTACAGGCTACGATATAGGCGGCACTAATACTGCAACAGCTACCGGTTTTGGACTTACGAACAGAGGTAATCCAAACACAGTATGGGAATCTTCAAAAACAAGAAACTTTGGTTTTGATCTTGGTTTGATGGACAACGCACTTACATTAGTGCTTGATATTTATAAAAGAAATACAGACAATCTATTGTTTAACCCACAACTACCTGGTACAGCGGGTGCAGCAAGTGCACCATTTGTAAATGTAGGATCAATGGTTAATACAGGATTTGATATAGGTCTTAATTATAATAAGAATATTTCAAGAGATTTAGGAATGACAATCGGTTTAAACCTTGCTCACTACAAGAATGAAATCGTTTCAATCGTTGAAGGCACCAAGGAATTTTATCCGGGCGACAACTTGACAGAAAGACTTCCACAATCAGCAGGAGCATTTGTAAATAGGGTTGGTTATCCAATATCTTCATTCAGAGGATATGAAGTAGAAGGCATTATTACTACAGAGGCTGAAGTAGAAAGACAAAAAGGTACAGGTGCACCGGCTATTGGTGGATTGAAATTCAAAGACCAAAACAACGATGGAGTAGTAGACGATAAAGACAATACTGTTATCGGAAGTCCGCATCCTGATCTTGTTGCAGGATTAAACATAGGCTTTAATTACAAGAATTTCGACATTAATGCTTTTGTATTTGGATCTTATGGCAATGAAATATTCAATGCTACAAAAATTCAAACGTACTTTATGAACTTCAATTCCAATGTAGGTATTGACGCGGTTCAATTACAAGGTACTGGTTTAAATCCTAAAATCAACGGTCTTGATGCATCAAGCAGATCTTCCAGTTCTTTTTATGTTGAAGATGGATCTTACACTAGATTGTCCAATTTCTCTTTGGGATATAAGATTGCTGGCAGTAAATTTGGTAGCTTAGGTGTAGAATCGGTAAGGGTATACGTACAAGGACAAAATTTATTTACTATTACCGGATACTCTGGAGTAGATCCTGCTGTATCTAATGCAAACATTGGCAATGCCGGTAACGTAAATGATTTGAGAACAGGATACGACAATGGAAACTACCCATCCAATAAAATAGTTTCTTTCGGATTAAATGTAGGATTCTAAATAATAATTTTTAAAAGTTAAATAAAAATGAAAATAAAATATTTTAAAAGCATAGCAATTCTGGCAATAGCATCTATTTTAGGATTGACATCGTGCAGTGATTCATTCTTAGATACGCCGCCACAAGGAGCACTTTCAAGTTCTTCGCTTTCATCAAGCAAAGCAGGTGTAGATGCGACTACTATAGCTGCTTATAAATCGCTTACTGGTTGGACTGGCAACTGGAATGAAGCAGCCTGGGGTACAGCTCCATCCAATTGGGGTTTTAATGCAGCTTCAGATGACCATTACAAAGGATCTGAGCCAGGTGACTTAGATGATATTTTGGCTTTTCAATTGTATCAATGGGCACCTGCAAATGGTATTATCAAATCAAAATGGATAGCAACTTATGAAGGTATCGTAAGGTCAAATTCTACAATCAGAACAGCGCAAATATTTTTGGCAGCAAACCCTTCTGAAAAAGCTTTTGCAGATGCAACAATAGGAGAAGCGACTTTTTTAAGGGCTTTCTATCATTTTGAAGCATACAAAATGTGGAGAAACATTCCTTATTACAAAGAGACTGACACCGATTTCAGAAAAGCAAATGATCAGCCAGTATTACCTCTTATCATTGCTGACCTAAAAGCTTCTATAGCTTTACTTCCAGCAAGCAGAAGTCAACCTGGTAGAACAGACAAAATAGTAGCAACAGCATATTTAGGTAAGGCATTATTGTACAACAATCAACATGCTGAAGCTTTGGCTGCATTTAATGAAGTAATCAATTCAGGTAGATTTTCATTGGTTGACTGTTTTTATGATAACTTTAGTGTTGCTGGTGATAATAATGCTGAATCTATCTTTGCAGTACAAGCCTCTGTCAATGACGGTAGTGGTGATGGCTTCAATGCTAATTTTGGCGAAAGATTGGCGCAGCCGCATGGCGATAGCAATTGGGGATGTTGTGGATTTAAAAATCCATCTTACGATTTGGCATTTGCATTTAAAACTGATGCCAATGGTTTACCAGTGCCAATTACTGCTTCAACTGCATTGGCTAAAATAGAAGCTGGTGCTAGTGATCTTTTGGATCCAAGGATTGACTGGACTATGGGTAGAACAGGTGTTAACTATATCAACTGGGGTCCTCAAAAGGATTCTTGGATAAGAGGTTCAGGCTATGCCGGTTGGTATTCACCAAAGAAGAACTTAAATGCCAAAGGAGACGACAATCTTAATGGTTCTTGGGCTGGTGCTCAATTGACAGCATTAAACGTAGAATTGATGAGGTATTCAGACCTGCTTTTAATGGCTGCTGAATGCGAAGTAGAAGTTGGTTCATTGGAAAAAGCGAGAAGTTATGTCAATATGATCAGAAAAAGAGCCGGCAACTGTGCTCAAGCTCCTGATGGAAGTGGCAAAATAGCGGTTTCTCCTTCTGATCCGTCTATTACTCACGCAAAATATAATGTTGGAGAATACAGCGCAGCTTGGACCAATAAGGATGCAGCTAGAGATGCAGTCAGATTGGAAAGAAGACTTGAATTGGCATTGGAAGGCCACAGGCTTTTTGATCTTCAAAGATGGGGTAATTTCAAAGATGTATTAAATGGATATGTTGCACGTGAGAGAAATGTAGTGTCTATTATGAAAAATGCAGCAGCAGTTGAAGACAAGCACGTAGCTTATCCACTTCCTGCATTAGAA
This sequence comes from Saprospiraceae bacterium, assembly GCA_043755305.1. Lineage (GTDB taxonomy): Bacteria > Bacteroidota > Bacteroidia > Chitinophagales > Saprospiraceae > JADKBO01. Next base: position 3,646 of record JAYUTD010000473.1, on the reverse strand, counting down.
ATAGACAAATCAAATGGCGCTCTAAAGCAAAATTCAGGATATTAAAAATTAATGTAATTTAGGCTTTTACATTATAAGTTTAATAGGCTGTATCACTAATGTTGATACGGCCTATTTTTTTCTTAATGTGTTGGTTTATCAACCATATTTTTTTACCTTCGGTCTTTATTTTACCACTTTATATAATCCTTAGAGATATGTCTTATCACAAAGTAATTTTGATTTTCCTACTCATTTTTACTTTTCACTCATGTAAAAAAAACGAAGCCAATTCAATTAAAAGTATTGGCGAAAATAATGCTCCCGGATTTGAATTGCTGGATAGTAGAAGAACAGGGATTTCTTTTATTAATAATGTAAAGAATAAAGAAAATTTCAATATACTCACTTATAGAAATTATTACAATGGTGGCGGTGTAGCAATTGGCGACATTAACAATGATGGATTAAATGATATCTATTTTACCTCCAATTTAGAGAAAAACAAATTATACCTCAACAAGGGCAATTTGAAATTTGAAGATATTACTGAAAAAGCCGGTGTTGGAGGTAGTAGGTCGTGGAGTACAGGAGTATCTTTTGCAGATGTCAATGGAGATGGTTACATGGACATCTATGTATGTAATTCCGGGGATTTGGAGAATGGCAATAAGGAAAATGAAATGTTTATCAATAATGGGAATTTAACTTTTACAGAAAGAGGTGCAGAATATGGCCTCAACGATGTAGGCTATTCTACGCATGCTTCATTTTTCGACATGGACTTAGATGGTGATCTTGATTGTTACTTGCTCAACAATAGCTACCGCGATCCCGAAAAAATTTCTTTTTATTCAAAAGAAAGATTTAAATACGGATCGCCGGGCGGAGATAGAATATTACAAAATGATGGTAAAAAATATATTGACATTACCAAGCAGTCCAATATATTTTCAAGCGACATTGACTTTGGCCTGGGTGTAAGTGTCGGAGATCTCAACAATGATTTGTACCCGGACATTTTCGTATCCAACGATTTTTGGGAAAGAGACTATCTTTACATTAATCAAAAGAAAGGAAAATTTAAAGAAGATTTAACGGACAATATCAGCTACGTGTCTGTAGCAAGTATGGGTTCTGACATAGGTGATTTAAACAATGATGGATGGCAAGATATTTTCAGTACAGATATGTTGCCTTCCAGCAATTATCGGTTGAAGTCTGCGCTGAAGTTTGATGAATATTTTTTAGAAGACCTCAAATGGAAGAACAGTTATTATTATCAATATGTACAAAATTGCTTGCATGTCAACCAAAAAAATGGAAAATTTAGTGAGACAGCATATTTTTCCGGAGTCGCAGCCACAGATTGGAGTTGGGGCGCTTTGATGTTTGATATGAATCTTGATGGCCTGAAAGACATATTTGTAAGTAATGGAGTATACCACGACATTACTGACAATGATTTTGTAGATTTCATAGCGGATAAAGCTGAAATCAAAAAAGTAGTTTCACAAAACGGCCGGTATGATTTTAGAGATTTTGAACAATTTTTACCACATAACAAGCAAAAGAATTTTGCTTTTCTCAACAAAGGCAAGCTTCTGTTTGACAATCTTGCTAATCCATTGGGTTTGGACCAGGAGGGCTACAGCAATGGGGCAGCATATGGAGATTTGGACAATGATGGCGACTACGATTTAGTGGTGAATAATGTGAATATGGAAGCCTTTGTTTATGAGAACAAAGCAGCCAATGAAGCTGGCGCAAAATACCTGAAATTTAAGCTTAAAGGAAGCGACCATAATCCATTTGGCATAGGAAGTACCATCAAAATATTCGCGGGTGATGAAATATTGATTTCCCAGTCATTTACTTCTCGTGGCTTCCAATCTTCTGTTGATCCTGATCTTATTTTTGGTTTGAAAAACATAAAAAAAATAGATTCCATCTATGTGATATGGCCCGACTTGAAGTACGAAAAACTAAATGCTGACATCAAACCAAACACTACTACTACCCTATTTTATAAAGACGCAAAAACTATCTATAATAATCCAAATAAAAAGAAAGTAAATTTCAATGAAGTATCCGGTATTTTTTTTGATCCAATTCCGGTGCATCAAGAGAACAATTACAATGATTATAACGCAGAAAGACTGATGCCCCATGTACTATCTACACAAGGTCCGAAGATCGTAAAAGGCGATGTTGATGGCGACCAGGTAGAAGATATATTGCTTTTGGGAGGCAAAGGCCAGGCAAATCAATTGTATATAAATAAGAAAAGTAAATTTGTAAAATCGTCTCAAAAATATTTTGAATTGGATAAAAACTATGAAAGTGTATGCGGTGCACTTTTTGATGCAGACGGAGATAAAGATTTAGACCTACTTGTCGGGGCCGGAGGCAATGAATTTAGTGCTGGATTTGATGCATTTGCCACAAGATTGTATAGCAATGATGGCAAAGGAAATTTTACAAAAGAAATTGCCGCAGGGCCTCAAGTCAAAGGCCAAATTGGGTGTATTAAAACGTATGATTTTGATGCAGATGGCGATTTAGACTTATTTATTGGTGGACGATCTATACCTGGCATGTATGGACTTACGCCAAGAAGTTTCATTTTAAAAAATGAAGGGTTAAATAATTGGACGGATGTCACGGACCAAATTACCGGACCAATAGGAATGGTAACGGATGCAGTGTGGTGCGATTACAATAATGACAAAACGGTGGATTTGGTTGTTGTGGGCGAATGGATGCCTATTACAGTTTTTTCCTATTCAAAAAATAAATTTATCAATGCCGGTTTTATTGAAGGCACAAGTGGCTGGTGGAATACGCTAAAAGCAGATGACATTGACGGAGATGGGGACCTTGATTTCATTGCCGGAAATTGGGGCCTGAATTCAAAATTTCAGCCAAGTAAAGAAAGGCCTATGAAAATGTATGTGAATGATTTTGATGGAAATGGGAAACCTGAAGCCATTATAGAATGGTATTTCCAGCAAGATGCAAAAGCTTATCCATTTGCTTCAAAAGGTGACCTTACCGGGCAATTGCCATTTTTAAAAAAGAAAACACTAAAGTATAAAGATTATGCAAAATCAACTTTGACAGATTTGTTTCCTCCAGATTTGCTGAAGAAAGCACAACAAAACACCGTAACTTATTTTGGGTCGATTGTAATAATTAACGACAAAGGCAATCTTTTTCCAAAAGCACTGCCTTATGAAGCACAATTGAGTCCGGTTTTTGCCATAACTTCTGCAGATATTGACAAAGATGGAATCAAAGATCTTTTTTTAGGAGGTAACTTTTACAGGCTCAAACCGGAAGTAGGAAGACAAGATGCTTTTAAAGGCGGCTACTTCAAAGGTATGGGAAAAGGTGAATTTACCTATGCTATGCCAGCTGACAATGGATTGAATGTTGCTGGAGAGTGTAGAGATGCAATATGGTTAAACGATGCATTAATCATCGCGAGAAACAATGATTCCGTGCTTGTGTATAAATATAAATAGCGCATGAAAAAAATACATTATTTTATTTTATTGCCATTTTTATTTTCTTGTGTATCGAAAGAAAAAAAACAATTTGAATTATTGGATGCACAAGAAACCGGTGTGCTGTTTAATAATGAAATCATTGAAAATGATAGTTT